>DAIMKK010000024.1:1593-14771 GCA_036721745.1 Pseudolabrys sp.
TAAATCAGCGGGCGTTTCGACAAAATGCGCGAACAGGTCGCGCACCACGGCTTGCGCATCGTCCATCACGCGCATCACGCGGTCGTGCCAGTACATGCGGGGTCGCAGGAAGCCCTTGATGTCGGCGTCGGCTTTTTTCATCGACGGCGAAAAATCAACCAGCGACCCTTTGGCCTTGCGCACCTCGCCGGCCGAGGGCTTGTGCGCCGCAACCCGCCGGCCAGTCTCGGCAATGACGTCCTCGATCATGCGGGTGATCAGGCGGCGCATCGTCTCGTGCACACGCCGCGCCGGCTCGAGCGTGGGGAATGCCTTGTCGATCCCGCGCACGATGTCGCCGATGAGCGGCACAGTGGCGATATCGTCGAGCGTAAACAGATCGGCGCGCAGGCCGTCGTCGATGTCGTGGGCGTCATAGGCGATGTCATCCGACAAAGCGGCCACTTGCGCTTCCGCGCTCGGCTGCGACCACAGTTCCAAGTCCTGGATTTGCGTGTAAGCGAGAATGGCCGCCGGCACGCCGCGCTCTGCATAGCGGCCGACCGGCGCGTCGTCGCGGCCGGTGAGCGGCCCGTTGTGCTTGACCAGGCCCTCCAAAGTTTCCCAGGTGAGATTGAGCCCGTCGAAGGCGGCGTAGCGGCGCTCCAGCTCGGTGACGATGCGTAGCGCCTGCGCGTTGTGATCGAACCCGCCGAAGCGGCCGAGCGCCTCGTCGAGCGCGCGTTCGCCGGCATGACCGAACGGCGTGTGGCCGAGATCGTGCGCCAGTGCCAGCGCCTCGGCGAGGTCCTCGTCGAGGCCGAGCGCACGAGCGAGCGAACGGGCGATTTGGGCAACTTCGAGCGTATGCGTGAGCCGGGTGCGGTAGTGGTCGCCTTCGTGATAGACGAACACCTGGGTCTTGTGCGCCAGCCGGCGGAATGCGCTGGAATGGATGATCCGGTCACAATCGCGCCGGAAGGCGTTGCGAGTGGGGCTCGCCAGCTCGGCATAGCGCCGGCCCCGGCTTTTGGCCGGATCGGCGGCATAGGCGGCCCGTGCGCGCCCGGTTTCGATCGCCATCTCTGCCCTGCCCGTTGACCTACTGGTCCGGCGCACTTAACTATCGGTAAGCGCAAAGGACAAGCGATGAACGCAAGCGTCACAGTCAGCGAGCGGGCGGCGCGGCGGATCGGCGAGATCCTCAAGAGCGAGCCGGACGGCTCCATGCTGCGCGTTTCCGTCGAAGGCGGCGGTTGCTCCGGCTTTCAGTACAAATTCGACGTCGAGCGCGCCAAAGCGGACGACGACATCGTCATCGCCCGCGAAGGCGCCGTCGTGCTGATCGATCCGGTCTCGGTCAACTACATGGCCGGGTCCGAGATCGATTTCGTCGACGACCTCATTGGCGCCTCGTTCAAGGTGAAAAACCCGAAGGCCACCGCCTCCTGCGGCTGCGGGACGAGCTTCGCGCTGTAGCGCGTGATCCCGAAAAGTGGGAACCGGTTTTCGGACAAGATTACGCGCAACTAAAAAAGGCTACTCGGCCGCCACCGCCGGCGGCGCTTCCGCCACTTCTTCCAGCTGCGGCTCGAGCCGGCGCTTGATCAGGCGATCGACGCGGTCGAGGTAGAGATAGATCACCGGCGTGATGTAGAGGGTGAGCAGCTGCGACAGGAGCAGGCCGCCGACCACCGCCACGCCAAGCGGCTGGCGCAGTTCGGCGCCGGCGCCGGTGCCGAGCGCGATCGGCAGCGAGCCGAAGATGGCGGCGAAGGTCGTCATCATGATCGGGCGGAAGCGCAAGGTCGCGGCTTCCCGGATCGCGGCTTCCGCTGACAGGCCGACGCGCCGTCGCTCGATCGCGAAGTCGATCATCATGATGGCGTTCTTCTTGACGATGCCGACCAGCATCACGATGCCGATCATGGCGATCACCGACAAATCCATCTTGAACAGCATCAGGGTCAAGATCGCGCCGATGCCAGCCGACGGCAGGCCGGAAATAATGGTGATCGGGTGGATGAAGCTCTCGTACAAAATTCCGAGCACGACATAGGCGGCGAAGATCGCGGCCAGGATCAGAATGCCCTGCCCGCGCAATGAATCCTGGAACACCTGCGCGGTGCCCTGGAAGCCGGTGGTGATGGTGGCCGGCAGCCGCTCGTCACGCTCGAGTTTGGTAATTGCATCGACCGCCTGCCCGAGCGACACGCCGGGCGCCAGGTTGAACGAGATGGTCACCGCCGGCTGCTGACCCTGGTGGTTGACCAGCAAGGGTCCGACCGTCGGCACGAAATGGGTCACCGCCGACAGCGGCACCGTGGTGCCGTTGGTGGTCTTGATATAGATGCGGTTGAGGTCGTTCGGGCTCTGCTGGAATTCCGGCTTGGTCTCCAAGATGACCTGGTAGTCGTTCGCCGGCGTGTAGATGGTGGCGACCTGGCGCGAACCGAAGGCGTTGTAGAGTTCCTGGCGCACCTGATCGATGCTCACGCCATAGACCGCGGATTTCTCGCGGTCGACCTCGACGGTGACCTGCGGGTTCTTGATGTAAAGATCGGTGGTGACATCGAGCAGTTCCGGCAACTTGGCGATCTTGTCGCGCAATTCTGGCGCGATGCGATAGAGCGCGTCGGTGTCATTGGATTGCAGCGTGTACTGGTACTGGCTCTTGGCCAGCTTGCCTCCGAGATTGATGTTCTGGATCGGCTGGAAAAAGATCTGCATGCCTGGAACGACGTTCGCCTTGGTGCGCAGGCGCGCGAGGATCACCGAAAGCGCTTCGCGCTCATTGCGCGGCTTGAGCGCCACCAGCATGCGGCCGCTATTGCCGACCGTATTCGGTCCGCCGGCGCCGACGGTGGAATTGACGTAAGCCACTGCCGTATCGGCGCGCACGATGTCGGCGACCTTGCGCTGGTGCTCGGCCATGGCCGGGAATGCGATGTCGGTATTACCCTCGGTGATGCCGATCACGTAACCGGTGTCTTCCTGCGGGAAGAAACCCTTGGGCACGATGATGTAGAGCCAGATGGTGCCGGCGATGGTCGCCAGCGTCAGGTAAAGCATGATCGACTTGGCCTTGAGCACGCGATCGAGCGTCAATTCGTAGGTCCGCAGCATCAGCGCGAACAAGCGCTCGAATGCGCCCAGCACGAAATTCTGCTTCTCGCCGGCGTGATGGCTGTTGAGCACGCGCGCGCACAGCATCGGCGTGAGCGTGAGCGAAACGAAGCCGGAAACGATGATCGCCACCGAGATCGACACCGCGAATTCGCGGAACACGCGGCCGACCATGCCGCCCATCAGCAGCACCGGGATGAACACCGCGATCAGAGAAAATGTGATCGATACGATGGTGAAGCCGATCTCGCGCGAGCCTTTCAGCGCTGCCTCGAACGGGCGCATACCGCCCTCGACGTGGCGCACAATGTTCTCCAGCATGACGATGGCGTCGTCGACCACGAAGCCGACCGACAGCGTGAGCGCCAGCAGCGTCATGTTATTGATGGAGAAGCCGAAAGCGTACATCGCAGCGCAGGTGCCGATCAGCGACACCGGCACCGCCAAAGCCGGAATGATGGTCGCCGACACTTTGCGCAAGAACAGGAAGATCACCATGATCACCAGCGAGATCGCGATCGCCAGCGTTTCCTGCACGTCATGCACCGCCGCGCGGATCGAGATCGATCGGTCGAACAACGGCGCCATGTTGATGGCGGGCGGGATTTGCGCGCGCATGGCTGGCAGCTTGTCGCGGACCAGGTCGACCACTTCGACGGTGTTGGCGTCGGGCTGTCGCTGGATCGCCAGCACGATGGCGCGCGCATCATTGAACCAGGTGGCGATCTTGTCGCTCTCGACGCTGTCGATGACGCGCGCCACCTCGTTGAGCTTGACCGGCGCGCCGTTGCGGTAGGCGACCACCACGTCGCGGTAGTCGGCGGCGTGGTTCATGGCGCCGGTGGCGAGCAGCGTCACCGTCTGCTGCTCACCCTGCAAGGTGCCAACGGGCGCGCTGGAGTTGGCCTTGGCAACCACATTGCGGATATCGTCCAGCGAAATGTTGCGCGCGGCCGCTGCGACCGGGTCGACCTGGACGCGCACCGCGAATTTCTGCGCGCCGAACACCAGCACCTGGGCGACGCCGGGCAATTGCGAAATCTGCGGCGCCAGCACGGTTTCAGCATAATCATCCACCGCCGACAGCGGCATGGTGTCGGAACGCATGCTGACGTAGAGCACCGGGAAATCGCCCGGATTGACCTTGCGGAAGAACGGCGGCGTGGTCATTTCCACCGGTAGCCGGCGTTGCGCCACCGCCAGCGCGGTCTGCACGTCGAGCGAGGCGCCGTCGATGTTGCGGCCGAGATCGAACTGGATGGTGATCTGCGAAATTCCGAGCGACGACGATGAACTCATCGACGAGATGCCGGCGATGGTCGACAACTGCCGCTCGATCGGCGAGGCGACCGAAGCGGCCATGGTCTCGGGGCTGGCGCCCGGCAACGTCGCGGTGATCTGGATGGTCGGGAAATCCACGGCCGGCAGCGCCGCCACCGGCAGCAGCCGGTAGGCGAAGGCGCCAAATACGATCAACGACGCCGTCATCAGCGTCGTCAACACCGGCCGGCGTATGCAGGTTTCCGAGATATTCATGGATCAGCTGCCGGCGGTTTTCGCATTGCGCGGATTGACGCGCGTACCTTCCGACAGCAGCAATTGCCCCTCGGTCACCACCGTCTCGCCGCCCTTAAGCCCGCTGGCGATCACCGTCAAGTTGCCAACCGTGCGCTCGACTTTCACCGGCTGGACCTTGGCGACATTGTCTTTGATCACGAACACGAAGTTTCCGGTCTGGCTGACCTGGACGGCATTCGACGGCACCACCACCGCCTGCTCGATCCGCAAGGTCAGTTCGGTGGTGACCAGGGTTCCGGGCCAGAGCACTTCCTGCTCGTTCGGCATGGTGGCGCGGATCGTCGCCATGCCGGTGGCCGCGTCGACGGTATTCTCGATCATCGTCACTTGGCCGTTGGCGTGTTTTTGCTCGCCGGGGATGACCGCCTCGATGGTGGCGGTTTCCGCCACCAGCGCCTGACGGATCTCCGGCAGGACCCTCTGCGGCACCGTGAACGTGACATAGACCGGCGCCATCTGGTTGATGGTCGCCATCGGCGCAGTGTCGGCCTGTCGCACGAAATTGCCGACCTTCACGTTGGCCATGCTGATGCGGCCGGAAATCGGCGCGCGGATCGTGCAGAAATCGAGCTGCACTTTCAGGTTCTCGAGCTGCGCGCGGTTCGATTCCGCAGTCGCGCGCGACACGTTGACTTGGGTCTGCGCGTTGTTAAGCGTTACGATGGGGGTGGCATTGCGCGCCACGAGATCGGTGTAACGCTCGACATCGCGCTGCGCCTGCTCGAGCATCGCCTGGGCGCCGTCGATCACCGCTTGGACGCGCTTCATATCGGCCTCGATCTGGCGGCCATCGAGCGTGAACAGGATGTCGCCCTGCTTCACCGCGGCGCCGTCACGGAAATGAACTGCCGTGATCGCGGTATCGACCCGCGCCTTGATGGCAACGCTGGCGATCGGAGTGACGCTGCCGAGCGATTGGAGGCGCACCGGCACCGTTTTGCGCTCGGCGGTGGCAACTTCGATTGGAACCGGGCGGGCGGCCGCTTGCGAGCGCGCCGCGGCGCCGTCGCCGGTCCACAAACCGCGAATAAGCAAGACAATGCCAATCAGGGCGAGCGCCGCCACCCCAAATAGCCACTTTCGCTTCGTCATCTGCAGTTTTCGGCCTGGGCTGTTAAAGGGCCCTGCTCCAGGCGCTCCCTAATTCCGCGGAACTACTTTTGTTTTCACCATTTCCAAGGGGCCGCGTTGGCCGCCTTCTAGCATATAAACGGCGCTGAGTGCATATCCCTGCGCTCACTGGTAAACACGCAAAACACTGGGTTTATTTAGGTCTACTCGCCGGAGCCGTGGATGCGCATCGCGACCTGGAACGTCAATTCGATCCGCCAGCGGCTGGACAACATGCTAGCGTGGCTCAAGGAAAGCACGCCCGACCTCATCTGCCTGCAGGAAATCAAGTGCGTGGACGAGGCCTTCCCGCGTGAGGTGTTCGAGAGCCTTGGCTACAACGTTGCCGTGCATGGGCAGAAGGCCTTCAACGGCGTGGCATTGCTGTCCAAGCTGCCGTTCGACGAGGTGGCGCCCGGGCTGATCGGCGACGACGGCGACGTGCAGGCTCGTTTCCTGGAGGCAGTAGTCTCCACCCGGACCGGCGTACTGCGCGTGGTGAGTCTCTATCTGCCCAACGGCAACCCGCCGGACACCGATAAATATACTTATAAACTCAAGTGGATGGACAGGCTTAATGCTTTTTCACATGAACGTCTGAAGCTGGAAGAGCCGTTTGTTTTGGCGGGCGACTACAACGTCATCCCGACCGCGGCCGACGCCCGCCATCCGGCCGCTTGGGCGAAGGACGCGCTGTTTCTGCCGCGAACCCGGGAGAAGTTCCGGGCATTGACCAATCTCGGCCTTACCGACGCCATCCGCTCCGTCAGCGATTCTCCCGGTCTCTACACCTTTTGGGACTACCAAGCGGGGGCCTGGCCCAAGGACGACGGCATCCGCATCGATCACTTGCTGCTGTCGCCGCAGGCCGCAGACCGGCTCCTCGATGCCGGCATCGACCGCCATGTGCGCTCATGGGACAAGCCATCCGACCATGTGCCGGTATGGGTCGATCTTGATATCGAGGGGCACTGACGCGCAATGGCGGCATTGCGGAAGATCGAGACTGAGCCGGGCTTGGTCTTCGATGCCCTGGTCGACGGCCCCGCCGATGCGCCGCTCGTGCTGCTTCTGCATGGCTTTGCCGAATCCCATCATATGTGGCGCGCGCAATTGCCGGCCTTGGCGACAGCGGGATATCGGGCGATCGCGCCAAGCCAACGTGGCTACTCTTGCGACGCGCGGCCGGATCCCGCCGACACGGCGAACTACCATTTCGACCGGCTGCTTGCCGACGCGATGAACGTGGCCGCCACCTGCGGTCACGCCAGCGGCCGTTTTCATCTTGTCGGTCATGACTGGGGCGCAAGTATCGCTTGGGGACTGGCCGACCGTTATCCGGATCGCATCGCGTCCCTCACTGTGTTGTCACGCCCGCACCCCAACGCATTCAATAACGCGCTCCATATGCCGGACGGCGAGCAGGCAAGTCGCTCTCGGCATCACAAGGCCTTTCTGGAGCCGGACGCGGTGGCGCGGGTGTTGAAGGAAGATGCGCGCTGGCTACGCGAGCGGTGGGCCAAATCCGGCGTATCCACGGTGGCGGCGCAAGAGTACCTCTCCGTGCTCGGCAATGAAGCGGCGATGGAAGCGGCCCTGGCATGGTACCGCGCCCGCGGCGCTATCCGCGCGCCGCTCGGTGTGATCAGCGTGCCCGTGCTTTATGTGTGGGGAGATGCCGACGACACGGTCGGTCGCGCCGCCGCGGAAGGAACCCGCGATTTCGTATCAGGTCCCTATCGGTTCGAAATCCTGCCCAGTGCGGGGCATTTCGTGGCCGACCAGGCTACGGACCGGATCAACGAGTTGCTGCTCGCCCACCTCGCGCGGCATCCGGCATAGTTAGGCTAATCGCATCCCGATGGGATCGTCTACTCCCGCCGGGTCTCCATCCAGCGCTTGAGATAGACCAGCGCCAGCGCGCGTTCATCTTCGGTCGCCTGCTGGAAGGCGCTGTCGTAGAGCCGGTTGATCCAGGCCTGATCGGTGGCGGCGCCGTCCTTGGCACTGTCCTTGGCGAGCGTCAGCCACATCAGGCCGCGCGCGGCCTGGCGCGGCACGTGGTCGCCGGCAAACAACATGGCGCCCAGCATGGCCTGCGACTGGCACTGGCCCTTCTGCGCCGAGAGGCCGAACCAGCGCGCGGCTTGGCGCGGGTCGTGCGGCGCGCCGACGCCGTCGAGATAGAGCCGCGCCAGATAATACTGCGCCTCGGAATCGCGGAAATACGAGGCGGCATAGGCGAACATTTCGCGCGCGCGGTCGGGATCGCGCTTGATCGCGGTCTTCGGGATGCCGTCGAGATAATAATGGCCGAGCGCGACAAACGCGTTGGCGACGAAGCGCGATTGCGGCGTGTCCGGGTTGTCCTCGGCATGCATGTCGGCGATGCCACGGAAATATTGGAACGCCTTGAGATCGTCCTGCGTCACGCCGTCGCCTTCGGCGTACATGCGCGCGAGCTTCCACTGCGCCAGCGCATGGCCCTTTTCGGCGGCGTATTCGAGCGAGTGGACGGCCTTAGCCTTCTCGCCGGCTTTCAGCCAGTGCGCGCCGGATTTGAAAGCTTCCATCGCCGATAATGGCGGCGCCGCCGCCATCGCGTCGCTCGACTTGGTGCCGTCGAACGCCATGGCAGGCGCGGCCAGCAGGCAAGCCCCTAAAAGGTTTGCGCCGATCACCACAACGCGCAACAGGAACTCAGATATCCGCATAACACGCCTTCTCGCCCGCCCCGCCCGGATGGGTGACCGCGCCGTCGACTGCGGGACCTACCTGCTGGGTGTATTTCCACAAATAGCCCGAGCCGTATTCGTTCTCACGCGGCTTCCACGCCGCTTTGCGCTTGGCCAGTTCCTCGGTCGATAGCTTGACATTGATGGTGCCTTTTTCGGCATCGAGCTCAATGATGTCGCCGTCGCGGAGGAGACCGATCGGCCCGCCGACTGCCGCTTCCGGCCCGACATGGCCGACGCAGAAGCCGCGGGTGGCGCCGGAAAAGCGTCCATCGGTGATCAACGCTACTTTCGCGCCCATGCCCTGGCCGTAGAGCGCGGCCGTGGTCGAGAGCATCTCGCGCATGCCGGGGCCGCCCTTCGGCCCTTCGTAACGGATCACCAGAACGTCGCCTTCCTTGTAGGTCTTACGCTTGACCGCCTCAAAACAAGCTTCCTCGGTATCGAAGCAGCGCGCCGGGCCGGTGAACTGGAGCGCCGTCGTCATGCCGGCCACTTTCACGATCGCGCCTTCGGGGGCGAGATTGCCTTTCAGGCCCACCACGCCGCCGGTCGCCAGCAACGGTCTATCGGCCGGACGCACGACGTCCTGGTCCGGGTTCCATTTCACGTTCTTCATGTTCTCGGCGATGGTGCGGCCGGTGACGGTTAGGCAATCGCCGTGCATGAAGCCGTGATCGAGCAAGGTCTTCATCAAAAGCGGCACACCGCCAGCCTCGAACATATCCTTGGCGACATAACGGCCGCCCGGTTTCAAATCCGCGATATACGGTGTCTTTTTGAAGATTTCGGCGACGTCGAACAGGTCGAACTCGATGCCGCATTCGTGCGCGATCGCCGGCAGATGCAGTGCGGCATTGGTGGAACCGCCGGTGGCGGCGACCACGGCGGCGGCATTTTCCAGCGCCTTGCGGCTGACGATGTCGCGCGGGCGGATGTTCTTGACGATCAGGTCCATGATCATCTCGCCCGCCAGCATACAGAGCTTGTCGCGGATTTCGTAAGGCGCCGGCGCGCCGGACGAATAAGGCAGCGCCAAGCCGATCGCCTCGGAGACGGTTGCCATGGTGTTGGCGGTGAACTGCGCGCCGCAGGCGCCGGCCGAAGGGCAGGCGTTTTCCTCAAGCGTTTGCAGATCCTCGTCGGACATGTCCCCGACCGAGTGCCGGCCGACCGCCTCGTAGACGTCCTGCACGGTGACGTCCTTGCCCTTGAATTTCCCGGGCAGGATCGAGCCGCCATAGATGTAGATCGAGGGCACGTTGAGCCGGCACATCGCCATCATCATGCCGGGCTGCGACTTGTCGCAGCCGGCGACGCCAATCAGCGCGTCATAGGCATGGCCGCGCATGGTGAGCTCGACCGAATCCGCGATCACTTCGCGCGAGGGCAGCGAGGCCTTCATGCCGGAATGGCCCATCGCAATGCCGTCGGTGACGGTGATGGTGCAGAATTCGCGCGGCGTGGCGCCGACCGCGGCCACACCCCTCTTGACCGCCTGCGCCTGGCGCATCAGCGAGATGTTGCAGGGCGCGGCCTCGTTCCAGCAGGTGGCGACGCCGACGAAGGGCGCGTGGATCTGCTCGGCCGAAAGCCCCATCGCGTAATAGAACGCGCGATGCGGAGCGCGGTCCGGCCCTTCGGTGGCGTGCCGGCTCGGCAGCTTGGCTTTCAGATTGCTTTTGTTATCGAATTTGGCGTCCATAACCTGCCGTACCCCCATCCCCAAACACTGCTGCCGGATTGATCCGGCTTATTCCGAGGCCCCCCGGCCCGGGACTAAAACCCTAAAGCCCTGCAACGGTTTGTGCCGCCGCTTGGCGTCCTTCGATGTCGGAGAAGGGTATGGCCAAATCGCGGCACCACGGGGATGATAGGGGCCGATGGCTTAAATGTTCTAAACGTGTTGCAGCTTAGCCACAGGCCCGCACCGCAAAATGCCCCTGCCTCCCAAGCTGCGGCGAAGCTTTTTCGACCGGCCGGTTCTGAGCGTGGCGCCCGAACTGATCGGGGCTACGCTGCTGGTGAACGGGACCGGCGGGCGGATCGTCGAGGTCGAGGCCTATCACCACACCGACCCGGCCGCGCACAGCTACCGCGGCCCAACCGAACGCAACGCCGTGATGTTCGGCCCACCCGGCTTCGCCTACGTCTACCGCTCCTACGGCATCCACTGGTGCCTCAACTTTGTGTGCGAGGCCGAAGGCAGCGCCAGCGCGATACTGATCCGGGCGCTGGAGCCGCTGGCGGGAATTGCTGCAATGCGGCGACGGCGCGGGGTGGCCGATGAGCGGACGTTATGCTCCGGGCCGGGCAAATTATGCGAGGCGCTCGGCGTCAGCCACCGCCATAACGGTCAGCCGCTCGACCGGGCGCCGTTCGAGTTGCGCGCGCGCAAAGAAACGCCTGAAATCGCCGTCGGCGTCCGCATCGGTATCACCAAGGCGGTCGATCACCCCTGGCGGTTTGGTCTGAAAGGTTCGCGGTTTTTGAGCAAGCCGTTCAAAACTTGATCCGAAATTCTGCATTGAAGCCGAATTCGCGTTTGGTCTTCGCGCTCGAAATCGCGCCATCGTCTTCCGCGACGTTGTAGATGCCACGCCTGCCTTGCGTCAGCGCGAGCAGCGCCGCCTGCGCCGCCGCATCGACATGCAAGCCCGGCTTGCCGCGTTTTTCGCGCTCAAACCAGGTGCCGGGGCCGTAGAGCAAGCCGTAGCGCAGCACGATTCCTTCCGGCATTTCCAGTGTCGCATCTTCTAGCGCCACCACGCCTTCCACCGTCCGCTTGCGAACGCCGGTCGCGGCAAGATCAAGCGGATCGGTTTCGATGCGCACGCCATCGCCCGGCGCATAGACGAAGGCGATGCTCTGCGCGATGAGACGCCGCACGCCGGCGGCTTTCGCCGCGGCAACCAGATTGCGCGTGCCGTCGATGCGTAGGCGCGCGTTGCGCTCAAGGCCTGCATCGTAGCCCGGCGTGCCCGGACCATGCGGCAGATCGGTGAGCTGATGCATGACGATTTGCGGCGCGGCGGCGAGCATGGCGCTCGTTAGCGCCGCGGCGTCGAACACATCGACCACCACCGGCTCGGCGCCGAGAGCGCGCAGCGCTTCGACCTTGTCGGCAGCGCGTGTGGTACCGATGACAGTGTGCCCAGCCGCGCGCAGCAGCGGCGTCAATCGACGCCCAATCGCTCCGCCCGCTCCGGCCAGAAATATTTTCATGCAGACTTACTCACACGCGGCAGCAAACTAAACGGCGCCCTTCAAGCGCTCCAGCGCCTCGGCGATCTTGGCTTTGCGGCCGACCGCCTCCGCGCGCTTTTCTTTTTCTTCTTCGACCACCTCTTCCGGCGCACGCACGACGAAATTGGCGTTGCCGAGCTTGGCGTCGACGCGGGCGATGTCGGCGTCGGCCTTGGCCATTTTCTTTGCCAGCCGCGCACGCTCAGCGGCGAGATCGATCACACCCTTGAGCGGCAGCGCCGCGACCTCGCCGCGCACGACGAGCTGCACTGAGCCTTGCGGCGCGCTTGCGGCGGAGGAAATTTCCGACACGCGCGCCAGCCGCTTGATGAACTCGGCCCAGCGTTCGGAGCGCGCCTTGGTCTCGGCCGAGGCGCCGGCCAGCACCAGCGGGATCGCGACATTGATATTCATCTCGGCGCGGATCGAGCGGATAGCGGTGACCAGATCAATCACCCATCCGATTTCGGCTTCGGCCTTGTCGTCGGTGAGGCCACCGAGAGATGGCCAGTCGCTGAGCGCCAGCATCGCTCTGCGCTCGGGCTGCGCCGTCACAGCCCACAGTTCCTCGGTGATGAACGGCATGAACGGGTGCAAGAGCTTGAGGATTTCATCGCGCGCCCAGGCGACCGCGGCCTGCGTCTCGCTTTTGCCAGGCCCATCCGGGCCGAGCAGCACGGGTTTCGCCAGTTCTAGATACCAGTCGCAATAGATGTTCCAGACGAAGCGATAGGCCGCCGCCGCCGCGTCGTTGAATTTATAAGTTTCGATCGCCGCGGTGATTTCAGCCGCCGCGCGCGCCGTCTCGTGCGCGATCCAGCGGTTGAGCGTCTCTTTCGCTTGGCGTGGGTCGAAGCCAGTCGCCGTCGCGCAGCCGTTCATCTCGGCAAAGCGCGCCGCGTTCCACAGCTTGGTCGCGAAATTGCGGTTGTTCTCGACGTCCTGCGGACCGAGCCTGATGTCGTGGCCTTGCGCGGCGCCGCGCGCCAGCGTGAAGCGCAGCGCATCGGCGCCGAAGTCGTCGATGACGCCGAGCGGATCGACGACGTTGCCCTTCGACTTCGACATCTTGGCGCCGGAGGCGTCGCGCACCAGACGGTGGATGTAGATATCGTGGAATGGAATTTCCGGCGCGCCGTTTTCGTCCTTCATGAAATGAAGGCCCATCATCATCATGCGCGCGACCCAGAAGAAGATGATGTCGAAGCCGGTGACCAGCGTCGCAGTCGGATAATAGCGTTTGAGTTCAGTGGTCTCGTCCGGCCAGCCCAAAGTCGAGAACGGCCACAGCGCGGAGGAGAACCAGGTGTCGAGCACGTCCTCGTCGCGCCAGATTGGTTCCCAGCGCGGCTTCCCTGCCAACTCATCATCGATAATCTGTTGAAAAATTGGATCGAGCTCATC
>DAIMKK010000025.1:0-5898 GCA_036721745.1 Pseudolabrys sp.
CCGCTTGTCGAGCGGGACGTCGCCGACATTGCCGATGCGCAGACAAGTAACGCGCAAGCCATGCTTGTCCGCATAGAGAGCGCCGAGCGCTTCGCCGAACGCCTTGCTCACGCCATAGCGACTGTCCGGGCGTACCGTCACATTCACGCCGATGCGCTGCTCGCGAGCGTAGAAACCGACTGCGTGATTGGAGGATGCAAACACCACACGCTTGACGCCTTGCCGATAGGCGGCCTCAAAAATGTTATAGCAGCCGATGATGTTGGCATTGTGGATCGTGTCCCACGAACCTTCGGTCGAATGGCCGCCAAGATGCACGATGCCGTGGACGCCGGCGGTAATGCGCTCGACCTGGGCGTAGTCGGCGAGATCGGCGGGCATGAAGTCTTCATCATTGGCGAGGCTGTCCGGTTTACGGATGTCACTCCACCGGATGGCCGGATAGATACCCTTGAGTAGCTTGCGCAAGCGCGTGCCGATGCCGCCCGCGGCTCCGGTGACAAGAATTTTTTCCATCGTTCTCTCTTGATGATCTCTGCCACGATTTGCCGTCGCCGACGCTACTTGATCTTGTTCCCGGCGGCGAGTATTTCTTGCATCGTCCCCGTAGTGGGCCGATGTGATGACACCAAGACATATGCTAAGGTCACCTATGTGAACTAGTGAAGGCCGCGCGCGGCCGCTCGGGCTGACGGCCGTGACTCCCTTGTCGCCAGTTAATAACGAAAACCGGGAGGACCCATCCGCCATGCGACCCCACACCCAATTGATAGCCGCCGGTCTGCTCGCCTCTTTAACGGTTTTTGCGTATAGCTCGGCGCAAGCCCAGCAAAAGCTGGTGCTCAAGGCCTCCGATGTTCATGCCGCCGGCTATCCGACCGTCGTTGCCGTCGAAAATCTCGGCAAGAAGCTCGCGGCGACGACCAACGGCCGTTTGACTGTCGCGATGTATCCCGCCATGCAGCTCGGCGGCGAGAAGGAAGCGATCGAGCAGGCGCAGGTCGGCGCCATCGCCTTCGCGCGCGTTTCCGTCGGCGCGCTCGGCCCGGTGGTCGACGATCTCAACGTGTTTAATATGCCTTACGTGTTCCGCAATACCAAACACATGCAGCAGGTGATCGACGGCCCGATCGGCCAGGACCTACTCGACAAGGTCACTAACAGCGGAAAAGGGCTCATCGGCCTGTGCTGGATGGATGCCGGCGCGCGCAGTTTCTACGACACCAAGAAGCCGATCAAGACGGTGGCCGACCTCAAGGGTATGAAGATCCGCGTCATCGGCAATCCGATCTTCGTCGATATGGCGAACGCGATGGGTGGCAATGGCGTCGCCATGGGTTACGACCAGGTGTTCAGCGCGCTGCAGACCGGCGTGATCGACGGCGCCGAGAACAATCCGCCGAGCTTCGTGTTCGACAACCACTACCAGGTGGCGAAATTCTACACCCTCGATGAGCATCTGATCGTGCCGGAAATGCTGGCGTTCTCGAAAAAGATCTGGGACACGATGTCGAAGGACGACCAGGCGCTGCTGGTGAAGTTCAGCAAGGAAGCCCAACAGGAAGAGCGCAAGCTCTGGGAAGCCTATGAGAAGCAGGCGATGGACAAGGCCAAGGCCGCCGGCATCCAGATCATCGAGGTCTCGGCCGCCGACAAGAAAGCGTTCCAGGACGCCGTGAAGCCGGTCTGGGACAAATACGGTCCGAAATACGCCGCCACGGTCAAACGCATCCAGGAAGTGAAGTAACGAAAGCGGGCCCGGCAGCTGTGCCGTCATCCTGAGGTGGCCGCGCGCAGGCGCGGCCCTCGAAGGATGAACGGCCCGGGCCGTCGCCCTTCGAGGCTCGCCGCTCGCGCGGCCCGCACCTCAGGGTGAAGGTATAAAGGGCAGACACCCGATGGCCGCTTCTTATCGCAAACTCATGGATTGGGCGTATCTCGTCTGCGTATGGGTTGCGGGCACTGCGTTGGTGTTGATTTCCGCAATCATTCCGTGGGCAGTCTTCACCCGCTACATTCTCAACAGCGCCGCCTCGTGGCCTGAAACCACGGCGGTCCTCCTCACCGTCGTCTTGACGTTCTTCGGTGCCGCCGCCTGTTATCGGCTCGGCCTGCATATGAACGTCACCCTCGTCGTCGATATGCTCCCGGCGCGCCTTCGCCGCGTTGCGGATTTCATCGTCGAATTGCTGATGGTGGTGATGGCGCTGTTCATGGTGATCTACGGCATCAGGCTGTGCCAGGCGACCTGGTACAATACCATCGCCGAATTCCCGTTTTTGTCGGTGGGCCTCGTCTATTCGCCGATTCCCCTCGGCGGGGCGCTCACGCTGCTGTTCATCATCGAACATCTCACCATCGGGCGGCCCGCTCGCGCAGCCGATCCGCATTTGCCGGTGGAATAACCGCACATGGATCTCTTTATTCTTCTTGGGACGTTGTTCTTGTGCTTCGGGATCGGCATGCCGATCTCGTATTCGCTCGGCATCGGCGCGCTCGCCGGGGCCTTGTGGATCGGCATCCCGCCCGAAGCGGTGATGCTGAAAATCTCCGACGGCGTGAGCAAGGTGGCGATGCTCACCATTCCATTCTTCGTGTTGGCGGGCGCCATCATGGCGGAAGGCGGCATGGCGCGGCGCCTGGTCGCCTTCGCCAATGTGATCGTCGGGGTGGTGCGCGTGCGCGGCGGACTTGCGGTTGTGAACATCGTCGCCACCACTTTCCTGAGCGGAATTTCCGGCTCCTCGATCGCCGACACCTCGGCGATCGGCTCGGTGATGATCCCGCAGATGGAAAAGGTCGGCTATCCGCGCGTCTTCGCCACCAACGTCACCATCAGCGGCTCGCTGCAGGCGATCCTGGTGCCGCCGAGCCACAACGCGGTGATCTATTCGCTGGCGACCGGCGGCACGATTTCGATCATCAGCCTGTTCATGGCCGGCGTGGTGCCGGGCCTGCTGCTCGGCTTCGCGCTCATTCTGTTGTGCCTGTTCATGGCCTATCGCGACGGTCATCCGAAGGGCGACGCGGTACCGCTACGCGACGCCGTACGCATCTCCATCGACGCCGCCTGGGGCCTGATCACCATCGTGATCATCATCGGCGGCATTCTGCTTGGCATCTTTACCGCGATCGAAGCCGGCGCCGTTGCCTGCATTTGGGCCTTCTTTGTCACCATGTTCATCTACCGCGACTACCGCTGGCGGGATCTTCCGGCGCTGGTGCATCGCACTTTGAAGACCGTGGCCATGGTGATGACGCTAATCGCGATGGCGTCGAGCTTCGGCTACGTGATGGCGCTGATGCAGATGCCGGCCAAGATCACGGCGTTTTTCCTCTCGGTGTCCGAGAACAAATACGTCATCTTGATGCTGATCAACTTCATGCTGCTGGTGCTCGGCTGCCTGATGGACATGGCGCCACTGATCCTGATTTGCACGCCGATCCTGCTGCCGGTGGTGATGAAGCTCGGCGTCGATCCGGTTCACTTCGGCATGATCATGCTGCTCAATCTCGGTATCGGCCTGCTCACACCGCCGGTCGGCTCGACGCTGTTCGTCGGCTGCGCGGTCGGCAACGTCAAGCTCGAAGATGTGATGCGCGGGATTTGGCCGTTCTACGGCGTGATGATCGCGGTGTTGATGCTGGTGACCTTCATACCAGCGCTGTCGCTGTGGCTGCCGACGCTAGCCATTAAATAGGAAATAGGTCCGCCAAGGCGGTTGTGGCTTGCCATTCTGACCGCCTTGCTCCATCGCCGCTTCTTTGCATAGCCGTGCCATACGACATCATCACCGTATTGGACGGAACATTCGGTAGAATGCTGACGGTCAGCGGGCCGAATGCAACCAGCATGATCCGAGTGAAATCGCTAAGACCGCGGCGCAGGGTGCAGTGCAGCAACCTCACAGGATTGACAACGACGGGTCTGCGGCCACACCTTTCAAGCAATAAAAACGCGCCCAAGCGCAACAATGCAGATCGCGGCTGTTGTGCCGACGATCGCAGTCCACGGGGAGGGATAGCCATGTCTATCAATCGCGTATCGTCGCTGATCTCCGCTTTGCTATTCGCTATTGTTGCGATAATGGCGTCGTCTGCGGCGCAAGCCCAGAACCGCCAATTTTCCTTCGCCTACGACCAGCCGAAGAATAGCGGCTATGGCGCCGGCGCCGAAATGTTCAACAAGAAACTGATGGAACTGAGCAAAGGCACGCTCTCGATCAATCAGTATCCCGGCGCCCAGCTCGGCACTGAAGCGCAGAGCTTGCAGAAGGTGCAGACCGGCGACATCGACTTCGTGTTCCTGTCGACCGCCAATGCCTCAACCGCGCAGCCGGAGTCCGGAGTATTTTCGATCCACTTTATTTTCCGCGATGAAGCGCACGCCATCAAAGTACTCGGCGACCAAACCGTAATCGCGGCGATGAAGGACCTGTACGCAGCCAAGATGAAGGGCGCGCGCATGCTGGGGCTGGGCTCGCAGGGGCTGCGGCATATGTACGGCAAGAAGGCGGTGGAGAAGGTCGCCGACCTCAAGGGCATCAAGATGCGCGTGCAGGCGACGGTGACGGAAGATGAGACGTTTCCGGCTTACGGCGCACAGGTCGTGCACATGCCGTTCGGCGAGGTGTACACCTCGCTGCAGACCGGTGTCGTCGACATGGCCGAGAATGGCATCAACAACTACCTCATCAACAAGCATTACGAGCCTGCGCCGGTGCTTTCGCTGACCGAGCACGAAGCCAACAACGCCGCCCTTTTCGTCAGCGACAAGGTCTGGAGCAGCCTCACCGATGACCAGAAAAAATGGGTTCAGGCAGCGGCCGACGAGGTCAGCCAAAAGGAACCGACCGTCGCATTCAAACTCGAACACGACGCGCTGGCGAAGCTCGAGAAGATCGGCGTCAAGGTCGTCAAGAATGTCGACAAGAGCGGCTTTGCACAGATCAGCAAGCCTATCCAGGATAAGCTCGCCAAGGATCTCGGGCCGCACGCCGTGAAAGTCCTCGAACTTGTCCGCAATGTAAAATAAGCGGCTCAAACACGTGCGCGGGAAACCCCCGGTTTCTCGCGCACGTGGATGCGTTCGATGCGATCCGGAACTCACAAATGCCTGCGGATTACAGCCTGGTCTTACAGGAGCAGCGGCACTTGAAGTGGCGCGCCCTCGATCTGCTCGAACACATCCTGATGATATTGTGCGGCGTCGCCATCACCGGCTTTTGCGTGCTGGTGATGTGCGACATTGTCACCCGTACGATCGGTCATCCCTGGCTATGGCTCCAGGAAGCGACGATGACTTTCTTCATTTACGGTATTTTCGTCGGCGTCGGCGCGGCAACCCGCCGCAATGACCACCTTTATCTTGCCGTACTCGCTGAATCGATGACCGGCAACCGCAGACTTTTCTTCGAAATTTTCAATCGTTTGGTCGTGCTCGCAGTCGCCATTTGCATGATCTATTTCGGATATCTCAACTTCCTCGACGGTTTCAAAAGTCTGCGTATGCCGTCGATGACCCCGCTATCGAGCCTCTACGCAGCCATCCCTCTGTGCGGAATCCTTATCGCGCTTTTCACGATTGAGCAGATGGTCAACGGCTGGCGCAACGGCTTTGCCGACCCAAAGGGAGCCTCGCATCACGAAAGCTTGGGGAGAGAAGTGCTGTGACTTCCAATGGCACGCTCATCTTCTTGATGGGCTTCCTGTTCCTCTTCCTCGGCTACCTGGGCGTGCCGGTCGCATTCGCGCTGATCGCTTCCGTGTTGGTGGTGACCCTATTCACGCCGATCAGCCTCGCCTCGATGATGGCGCAACTATTCAACGGCATGGATGTCGAGGCACTGCTGGCGGTGCCGTTCTTCCTGCTGGTCGGCGACCTGATGACCTCGGCGA
>DAIMKK010000025.1:5908-14024 GCA_036721745.1 Pseudolabrys sp.
CGGCGAATGTCACCGTACGCATGATCCGGCTGTCGCAATCGCTGGTCGGACATCTGCGCGGCGGCCTCGCTCAGGTGGTAACGCTGTTCAGCATGTTCTTCGCCGGTATTTCCGGTTCTTCCGCGGCCGACGTCGCGGTGCTCACGCGCACGCTCGGGCCGGAGATGAAGCGCGAGGGTTACGACCTCGCCTTCACCGCCGCACTGATCGCATCGGCCTCAACGATGGCCAACCTCATTCCGCCCAGCATCATGGCCGTGGTTTACGGCGCGACCGGCAATGTCTCGATCGGCGGGCTGTTTCTCGGCGGCGTGGTGCCGGGATTTCTGGTTGGCATCGGATTGATGATCTACAGCCACTTCTTCGGGCCGGTCGGCGTAAAACGGGAGCGTGCAACGTTTAGGACGTTCTCCACCGCGGCCAAAGAAGCCGCCGTGCCATTGGTCATTCCGATCATCATCATGGGCGGCATCCTTACCGGCCAGTTCACGCCGACCGAAGCCGGTGTCATCGCCGTCGCGTACATCGTCTTCGTCGCGATTCCGTTCCTCAATTTTCGGCATATTCGCAATCTGCCGCGCGACATGGCGCTGACCGGATTGCTTTATTCCATTCCGCTGATCACCATCGGCGCCGCGTCGGTGTTCGGCTGGATGCTGGCCTATCTGCGTGGTCCGGCGGTGGTGTCGGAATGGATTTCGTCCGCCGCGGGCGGCGATCCGTTTAAGATCATGCTGCTGCTGGTCGTCCTATTCGTCATCGTCGGCGATTTCATCGACGCCATCCCGGCCATCATCATCTTCATGCCGATCATCACCGATCTCACCAAGAACGCCGCCATCAACCCGGTCCACATGGGCGTCGTGATTATCGTCACCCTTGCGTTCGGCTTGATAACGCCGCCTTATGGATTGTGCTTGCTGATGGCGTCAAAATTCATTGGCGTGCGCTTTGGCAAAGCGATGATAGCTTCGCTCCCGATCTATATCGTATTCTTCGCCGCCATTGCCTTCTCGATTTTCTTTCCGGAAGTAGTGCTGTGGCTGCCTAAGCACGTGCTGCCGGAATCGGTCGGTTGCTTCAAAAATCCGAGCGGCGCAGGCTATATCTGCCCTTGACCGTGCGATTGGAATCGACATGCCCCCCGCCAACAGCGCAATACAGCCGAAGCTCAAGGCGCCGCCCGGCGCTTGCGACACGCATATGCACATTTATGACAAGCGCTTTCCGAAGGCGGCGACCGCCAAAATCGAGGCGCCTGACGCATCGATAGCGGATTACCTGAAGATGCGGGCGCGGCTCGGCATCGAGCGTACGGTTGTGGTTCAGCCCTCGACTTATGGCAAAGATAATCGCTGCACGCTCGAAGCCATGGCGGCGATCGGGCCGAGCGCACATGGCGTCGCCGTGGTCGACGAGACCGTATCCGACGCCGAGCTCGCAAGACTGACCAAGATCGGCATTCGCGGCATCCGGTTTTTCATGCTGGGCGGTGCGCCGTTGCCCTGGGAGATTCTCGAAACCATGGCGTCGCGCGTCGCGCCGTTCGGCTGGCATGTGCAGCTTCAACTTGACGGCCGCGATCTGCCCGACCGTGAGGCGCTGCTCAACCGGCTCGCCGCAACGCTCGTCATCGATCACGTCGGCAAATTTCTCGAACCGGTGACGCCCGACCATCCCGGTTTCCGCACGCTGCTGCGGCTGGTGGACAGGGGCGCCTGGGTCAAGCTGTCGGCGCCCTATGAGACATCGAAAATCGGCCCGCCGCATTACGACGATGTCGGCAGGCTGGCCAAGCTGCTGGTCAAAGCCACGCCAGAGCGCATGGTTTGGGCGAGAAACTGGCCGCATCCGACGCCGGGCGTGCAAGTCCCTGACGATGCCTGGATGCTCGATATGCTACTAGATTGGGTGCCCGACGAGGGAACGCGCAATTGGGTTCTGGTCGACAATCCCGCCCGTCTCTACGGATTTTGACCGGCGAGGATACGGAGTTTGCCCTTGAAGAGATTGGGTCCACGTTGGCGCAATCTACGAGATCACAGAAACTTGGCAAAACTGGAAGTAAGTCCAGTGAGCTGTTACGGAGCGGTACTAAAAAGAGGGAAACGCCATGCCAATTGGCAAAGACGACGTTGCTTTTTTAGAGTCCATAGACACGCCGACCATTTGCAATGTGATCGAAATCGTTGCGCCCGAGCGGCGCGGGCATGGCTACACCACCCGACACCTGCATTGCCGTTTTCCCGATCTTCCGCCCAAGGTCGGCTTCGCTAAAACCGTCACCATGCGTGCCAAGGACCCAGTCCCGCTTGGCGGTGAGGGTTATATGCAGAAGCGTCACGATTATCTCGACTACGTTGCCTCAAAGCCTAATCCGAGCTGGATGGTGATCCAGGATCTTGACGAACCCGCGGGCTATGGCGCCTTCTGGGGCGAAGTGCAGTCGAACATGCACAAGGCGCTCGGCTGCCATGGCGTCGTGACCAATGGCTGCGTCCGCGATATTTCGATGATTCCCCCGGGCTTTCAGCTTCTGGCGGGCTCGATCGCGCCCTCGCACGCCTTTGTGCATGTCGTTGATTTCGGCGGCGAGGTGACGGTGAACGGCATGGCAGTGAAAAACGGGGACCTCATCCACGCCGATCGCCACGGCGCGGTCGTGGTGCCGATAGACAGGATTTCTGCTATGCGCGGCGCGCTCGACTTACTGACAAAGAGGGAAGCGCGCATAATTAATGCAGCGCGCGCTCCGGATGCGACCGTGGAGAAAATAAAGGCCGCAATGAGCGGATAGACGGGAGCCGATTCCGCCAATACCGCCGGTCATAAAGCAACCCGTTTTCGCAAGTAAAAAATGTCATCGCAAGTTTTCTCCGCGTTCAATATCTGAATTATAAACGTCCTACATTCTTTTCACTCCAGAGGAACGGCTGGATCACCAAGATGTCCGGATTTGATTTACGGTAGGCACAGGATTAGCCTTGCATCAGGGCAACGTCCCCTGATCCAAGAAAATAAGAAAGAAGGTCTCGCGATAAGAGAAAAGGATAAACCAAAAGCAGGGAGAGAAAGATGGCCAATATCAAAAATGCCAATCTGACGCGACGAACACTTCTGAAAGCTGGCACGGCCATGACCATGATGCCGTTCCTCGGGATTGCAGCACCCAGCGTGCTGGCCCAGGCGCCGGCGAAGTCGCCGACAAAAGTTCTCGACTTCATGACCAGTGCCGACGTGGCCAAGGCCGAGCAGGAAGGCCAACTCGTGTTCTACTGTCACGAGAATGAAGCCGGCACCGCGGGTATCATGGAAGGCTTCCGCAAGGACTTCCCGAAAATTTCCACGAGCTATGTCCGCGCCCAAACCGGTGCGCTCTATAACAAGATCCTGTCCGAACGCTCGGCCGGACGGTTCGATGTCGATGTAATCCAGCTGTCGGACCTCGCTCCGGCTTTCGATTTCCAGAAGAAAGGCGGTTACGAGCATTACGTGTCGCCGGAATCGCCCGCTTACAAGAAGGATCATCTCAGCGCGCCGAACGGCTATTTCTTCTGGACCGGCGTCGATCCCGCCGGCATCGCTTACAACTCGGAGAAACTGACGGGCGCTCCACCGAAGGGCTGGAAGGACATCCTCGACCCCCGCTGGAAGGGCAAGATCAGCTGCAAGATCTCCGCCTCCGGTCTGCAATTCGTGCAGTGGTATACGCTGCGCAAGATTTACGGCGACGGTTTCTGGAAAGAGTTCGCAAAGCTCCAGCCGCACGCCTTCGATTCGCGCGTGCAGTTGTTTGATCGCCTGTCCAAGGGCGACGACACGATCACCGCGATCGGCGAGTATCCGGCCTACATATTGTTCAAGAGCAAGGGCGCCAAGGTCGAATTCGTCGCGCCGCCTGACGGGTTGGTGGCGACGCCGCTCGTTGTCGGCGCCGTCAACAAGGCGCCGCATCCGGAGGCGGCCAAGCTGTTCGTCGACTGGGCGATGTCGAAGCGCGGCCAGGCCTGGTACCAGACCAATCCCAATCTCTACTACGGCTCGGTTCGCACCGACGCGCCGCCGATGCCGACAGGGGTGAAGCTCAGCGACTTCAAGCTGCTCTATCCAACCGACTGGGATGAGTACGCCGCACAAAGCGCGATGTTCTTGAAGGAATGGAACGGCATGCTCGGCCTGTGACGGGGCCGATTGTGGGGTCGACGAGTTCCTGGTTTTCCGTACAGAAAGTGGCCGGGTATGGGGTCGCGGCTATTGCCGCAGTTTTCGTCCTCTACCCGGTTTACTTTCTGCTGCAGGCCGCTTTCGATGTCGGCGATCCGCAGATCCGGCCGCCGACCGCTTACGGAGTCGATAATTTCAACGGCCTGCTGCAGTACCCCCAGATCATGCTCAATACGCTCACGGTGTCGCTTGCCGCCACCGTGATGGCGTTGGCGTTCGGTTTCATGATGGCGTGGATTCTCACACGCACCAACGTGCCCGGGCGCCGTTTGTTCGAGCAGCTCATGGTCGTCCCCTATTATTTGACGCCGCTTCTGGGCGCACTGGCCTGGAGCATGCTCGGTCAGCCTGAAAGCGGCTTCATCAACGGGATCTGGCGCGCGCTCGGCGGCCAAGGTTACCTGATCGATATCAATACCGCTTACGGTATCGCCTGGGTCATGGCGCTGTTCGAAGGCTCGGTCGCCTTCGTCATGATCGCGGCGCTGATGAAATCGATGGATCCCTCGCTCGAGGAGGCTTCGCAAGTCATTGGGGCGAGCCGCTTTCGCACGATCCTGCGCATCACATTGCCGCTCGTCGCCCCCGGCGTTCTCGGCGCCGCCATCTTTGTTTTTGCCGAAATGCTCGGCTCGTTCGCCGTCGCCCTCGTGCTCGGCCTGCCCAGCCGTTATTACGTCATTACCACGGCGATCTATCAGATGATCCAGCAATACCCGCCCAAGATCCAGGTCGCGGCGGCCATGGGCGTGTCGCTGTTCGCCGTGATGTTCGTCATGCTCTACGTGTACCGGCGCGTCGTGATGTCGGGCAGCTATGTGACGATCACCGGGAAAGCGTTTCGGCCGCGGGTGATCGACGTCGGTCCGCTGCGCTATGTGCTGCTCGGCATCTGCCTCCTTTATCTATTCGCTGCCGTAGTCCTGCCGCTGGTCACGCTGCTTTATGCCTCTTTGCAGAAGATCGCCGTAATCTTCCCGGCCGCCGAAAACTTTACCCTCGATAATTTTCGCATGGCCATGACGATGAACGCCGTACGCTCGGCGCTCAGCAACAGTCTGCTGCTCGCATTTGGCACCGCCACGATCGGTGTTGTGCTGATGGGGCTTTTGGCCTGGCTGATTTACCGCTCGCGATTGCCCGGCAGCGGGCTGATCGAATATATCGTGATGTTTCCGCAGGCGGTGCCGCGACTGGTATTCGCGTTCGGACTAATGTGGGCCTGGGTTATTTTCCCGATTCCGATCTACGGCACACTGTGGCTGTTGTTGATCGCTTATTTGACGGTGTTTCTACCGCTCGGCGTGCGCACCATTGCCGGCGTCATGCTGCAGATCGACAAGAGTCTCGAGGAATGCGCTCAGATGTGCGGCGCGTCATGGGCGTTCCGCGTACGTACCGTGACCATACCATTGCTTCGGCCGGGCCTCGTCGCCGCCTGGCTGCTGCTGTTCATCGCCAGCGTCCGCGAGCTCGGCGCCTCAATCCTGCTGATGGGCCCGCATTCCAAGGTCATTACACCGTCGATTGTCGAATCCTGGTTCGGTACCAGTTCGGAGCTCACCGCGACCTTGGCGCTAATCCAGACTCTGGTCGTCGCTGCCGCCATAGCCCTCCTCGTTGCCGTTTCGCGCCGCGTCAGCGCACACCCCATCGACTAAGTATGTCAGGAAACGCCGGAATGCGAACGTCGCCGTCGGGACCCCCCGCATCGTCTTTACCGCCGACCCCGCATATCGAGGTCCGCCAGCTTGAGCTGCATTACGGCAGCGTCCCGGCGGTGCGCGGCATTAGCTTCAATGTCTTGCCCGGCGAACAGCTGACGCTGCTTGGCCCGTCGGGTTGCGGCAAGACAACGACATTACGCGCGATTGCCGGACTCGAGCAGCCGACTGCAGGCGAAATTCGCATCGCCGGCGTTCCGGTCTATTCATCCGAGCGCCGCATAAATACCCCAGCTGAGAAGCGCGGCCTGTCGATGGTGTTCCAATCCTACGCGATCTGGCCACACATGAGTGTGTTCGACAACGTAGCTTACGGACTACGCGTACGCCAAACCGGCTCGGCGGAGATAACCGAGAAGGTACACCATGCGCTCGACATGGTGCAGATGCAAGATTTCGCAACAAGACGCGCGGCGCAGCTTTCCGGCGGTCAGCAGCAAAGGGTCGCAGTAGCACGCGCCTTCGTGTTCTCGCCGTCGGTCTTACTGTTCGACGAACCGTTGTCTAACCTCGATGCCAAGCTGCGCGCTGATATGCGTATCGAGCTGCGCGATCTTCAGCATCGCCTCGGCATCACCTCGGTCTACGTCACTCACGATCTGGAAGAGGCACTCGCAATGTCTGATCGCATCGTGGTGATGCGTGATGGCTTAGTCGAGCAGAACGGCACACCAGACGAAATCTACAACCTGCCACAGAGCGCCTTTGTCGCGGACTTTATTGGCTCCGCTAATTTAATTCACGGTCGCCACCGTCCGGATCTCGCCATTGACAATCTCATCGCGCTGGAGACTCCCACCGGGCACGTCATTTATGGCACGGCCTATGGACGCCCCGTGGGCTCAGACCTTGTTGTCTCGGTTCGCACAGTACACTTGCAAATTTCCTTGGAACGGCCGGCCGCGACAAAAAATGTTTGGCCGGCGCGCGTGGAGAAGACGGTATTTCAGGGCGACTTCAGCCAGGTTCACATTAGCTGGGGCGGCCAGCGCCTCGTTTCCCGCTGCGCCGCGATGGAGCCGATTGCGGCCGGCCGGGATGTCTATGTTACCGTCGAGCCTCGGCGTGTCGTGTTGCTGGGCACAGCAGCCTTATAGATAGAAACGTTTGGCTTCATCGCGTTAAGCGGGCGGACGCAGCCGCTTCTCGGCGACCGCTGAAATGCACGACGACAATTAAATGTCTACATCCGAGCAGGCGGACAAGCGGTATTTATGTTCCGTAACCTGTCATTATGCGAATATGGAGAGATTGACGTTCGCATTGTTGTTCGCGCTATTTCTCAGTACGACGCCCAGTACGATATGCGCCCAAGCTAGGTTAGCTAACTAATTAGACCGCAACGCGTTTTGTCGTCAGTTAACGCCATCCATCAACTGGACCGACAAAAGCCCGATCGGCGAAAGTTATTGCTGGCGGTCCCGGGAGGAGTCGAACCTCCGGCCTTCGGTTTAGGAAGCCGCCAGACTGTCAACAGGATATATGCGGAAGGATACTCAAATGCAAAAATTGTTGACAGGCAAAGGACTTAGATTTTTTCAACCGAAGGCGCTGTTGAAGTTATTGGGGTTGTTGTTCGCGTGCTTGTAGCCCCATGTAGCCCCAGAAACGAAAACTCCGATCTTCAGTTTAGGAAACCGTTTCGGCTATTCGTTTGTCAATGACTTGCGCCCAGACGTTGCAAATGCGTTGCATCCGTCGGCGGCAGCAATTCATTCATACCCCCCGAGGTTCGCTGCCTAAAGCGCGCCACCCCTATCGGCCAAGTGCCTTTCGCCATGACGCAGCCGGCACCGGCCCCACGGCTTTGGCGAGATCGATCTTGTCTTCGCCCGGCACGCGGATGCGCTTGAACTTCATCTCGTCGGCGTCGAGCGGCTTGGTCGCATCCATGCCCATTTTTGCGCCGACGCCGTTGCGGGTCGAAGGATCAAGCTTGGAGCCTTGGCTTTCCGGCACGATGACGAGGTCCTTGTCAGCCTGGAAGCGCGTCGCCACCGCCCATTCGACTTCCGTGGGATTGTGGATGTCGACATCCTCGTCGACAACGATCACGTGCTTCACATCGTAATGGCCGGCGAAGGCACCCATCATGACGTTCTTGGCCTCGCCTTCCTGCCGCTTGGCGATCTGCACGTAGAGATGATACCGGCTGACGCCACCACGCG
>DAIMKK010000026.1:0-13973 GCA_036721745.1 Pseudolabrys sp.
CGTCGACGTAGAACGGCAGGCTCTGCAATTCGATCGAATGGTCCTTGATGCGCTCGAACTCGGCCTCGCTGATGCCGCCGCGCCTGATCTGGTTCGACGGGATGCCGGTCTGTTCGGCGATGATGCGGGTGGCGAGCTGCTCGGCCGACATTTCCAGCGAGAAGAAGCCGACGATGCCGCCATTGGCGGTGACCGTATGGCCGTCGGCGCGCACTTCGCCGCGCCAGGCGCGCGCGACGTTGTAGCCGATATTGGTGGCGAGCGCGCTTTTGCCCATGCCGGGACGGCCGGCGAGGATGATCAGATCGGACGGTTGCAGACCGCCCATCATGCGGTCGAGATCGTCGAGCCCGGTACCGATGCCGGACAGTTTTCCGTCGCGCTGGAAGGCGTGTGCCGCCATGTCGATCGCGGTGGTGAGCGACTGCGCGAAGCGCTGGAAGCCGCCGTCGTAGCGCCCGGTCTCGGCCAGCTCGTACAGGCGCCGCTCGGCGTCCTCGATCTGGTTGCGCGGGGAGAAGTCGACCGGCGCGTCGAAGGCGACGTTGACCATGTCCTCGCCGACGACGATCAGCGCGCGGCGGATCGACAGGTCGTAGATGGTATGGCCGTAATCCTCGGCATTGATGATGGTGGTCGCTTCCGATGCAAGCCGCGCCAAATACTGACTCACCGTCATGCCGCCGATATCGATGTCGGCGCCGATGAAGGTCTTCAGCGTGACCGGCGTCGCCACCTTGCCGGCGCGGATCAGATCGCGCGCAAGTTGATAGATTTTCTGGTGAATCGGCTCGAAGAAATGCTCCGGATTGAGGAAATCGGAGACCCGGTAGAAGGCCTCGTTGTTGACCAGGACGGCGCCCAATAGCGCCTGCTCCGCCTCGATATTGTGCGGAGCGGAACGAAAGTTCTGGGCAGGTTCTTCAACCTGCTTACGGAGCGCCGAATCGAGAGGGGCCATGGATGTCTGTGCTTACCCGGAAATTGTGGCATAGCACGGACTTTTCAAATGGTGCGGCCGCCGTGTGCAGTTCCCCGCAATTCACAAGGGCAAATCAGCAGTGAACAAGATCGGTTTTTTCTTGACCGCTAAGGCGCGCGCGCGGCGGTTTCCGAAAGCCTACTCGCCGGCGAGCCGCAGCGGCGGGTGGCGATCGCCCTCGGCGCCGCGCAACCGGCGCTCCTCGCGGCTGATGTAGTCCCGCGTCATCGGCACCACGATCTGCCGCTTGGTGAGCTGGAGCTGGAACACCATCAAGTTCTGCTCGCGGAACGACATTTCGGACGAGGCCAGATAGAACTCCCACATCCGAACGAAGCGCCCGTCGTAGATCCGCTCGACCTCCTCGCGGTGGGCGAGGAATCGCTCGCGCCAAGCTTTCAGAGTCTCGGCATAGTGCAAACGCAGGATTTCTATATCGGTGACCAGCAGCCCGGATTTCTCGACGTGCGGCAGCACCTCGGACAGCGAGGGGATATAGCCGCCGGGGAAGATATACTTCGCGATCCACGGACTGGTCGCGCTCGGGCCTTCCGAGCGGCCGATCGAATGCAGCACCATCACGCCGTCGTCGGCGAGCAGCTGCGCGCTTTTGCGGAAGAACGTGTCGTAATGATTGACGCCGACGTGTTCGAACATGCCGACCGAAACGATGCGGTCGAACGGCCCCGCGACGTCGCGGTAGTCCTTCAGGTTGAAGCGGGCGCGTTCGGCGAGGCCCTTTTCTGTGGCGCGCTCGTTGGCGATGGCATGCTGTTCCTGCGACAACGTGACGCCGGTCACGTCGGCGCCGGCGACCTCGGCGAGATACAGACCCAGCCCGCCCCAGCCGCAGCCGATGTCGAGCACGCGCAAGTCTCGTTCGTGGCGGTCGCGTCCGAGCAGCAGCTTGGCGGCGAGGTGCCGCTTCTTGGCGAGTTGCGCGTCATCGAGCGACTGGTCGGGGCTGTCGAAATAACCGCAGCTATATTGCCGGTCGGCGTCGAGGAACAGCGAATAGAGCCGGCCGTCGAGATCGTAATGATGCGCCACGTTGCGGCGAGCACGCTGGCGCGGATTGAACTGCTGCAAGCGGCGATAAAGGAAGCGCAGGAGCCCTTGTAGCCGCGCCCAGTGCGGAACGTCGGAATTCTGCCCAAGCATGATGGCCAGCACGTCGGCGATCGAGCCCTGCTCGACCACGAAAGTGCCGTTCATATAGGACTCGCCGAATTTGAGTTCGGGATCGAGGAGAATTCCCCACTCGGCCGCCCGGGTGGCAAAGCGCACCCATACCGGCTGGCCGGTCCCATCGCCGAAGGTCAAGACCGTTCCGCGCGAGGTAGTAACCCTGAATGTTCCCCGCCGGATAAACGTCTTGAGCAAAAACTGAAGCAACCGGTCCATCGGCCGCCTCCGCCCACGCTAAATGCTGCGAATTTTCGCTCTAAACTCCCCGCACCAGTCCAATGCGGATGGTGTTCCAGTAATGGTTTAACGGAGGTATTCAATCAAAGTTCCTTCGGCCCAGCAATGCCACAAATCGGCTGCAAGCAGGCAATTCTGATCGGGGTCACAACCGCGCGATAATAGGCTATCAACACCCCGATCGGCACCGGCCCGGCGGGCGGTGCAACGTAAGTTATTGAAAGGTCAAGGTAATGATGGGTTGTAATCGCGGCATAGGGCTGGCGGTAGCGGTTTTGGCGCTCGCTCTGGCCGTACCGGCAGGCGCGCAGGAAAACTTGGATTCAGGCAAAACCGGCGCGCAGCTGTTCGCCGCAAACTGCGCCGTCTGCCACAAGAGTCCGCAGGCCTTGAACAAGTCCGGCGGTCTGTTCGGCCTGTCCGGATTCCTGCGCGAGCATTACACGTCCAGCCGCGAAACGGCGGCCACCATCGCCACCTATCTGGAATCGCTTAGCCCCGCGCCGGGCAAGCGCACGGGCGCGACCAAGCGCTCGGCCAAGGGTGATGAGAAAAAGGGCGACGAAAAAAAGGGCATGCCCAAATCCGGCGAGGAGAAATCCGAAAAACCCGGTAAATCCGCCAAGCCGGCCGAGACCAAGACCTCTGGGCCGAAAACCTCCGAGCCGAAGACTGAGCCCAAGATCGAACCTAAGATCGAACCCAAGACCGAACCCAAGATCGAACCCAAGATCGAACCCAAAAGCAAAGCCAAGCGCGAGTCCAAGACGACCGAACCGAAGTCGGACGCCGCGAAGCCTAAAGAACCAAAGGCGAAGGATGCCAAATCTTCCGCAGCTAAACCGGCTGCGGCCAAAACGGGCGAGCCGAAACCGGCCGCCAAGCCGGACAAGCCTGAGAAGTCCGACTAGCGCGTGCAGTTTAATCCAAGCCGCGCAAAGTCATGAGCGATCGGCGGACGGCAAGGTCGGTCCAAGCCACCCGTAATCGGACGATTGCCGTCGTTTTATCCGTTCGATTGAGCGGCGACGCCAGTTGGTGGACAGGACACCTAGTCTACACTCTCACCAAGATGACGCCGCCGGAACCCGCGTCCTAGGCGTCGGCTTCTTCTCCGTCCTTTTTCTTGGCGGCTTTTGCGGGCTTTTTCTCCTCGCCCGCGGTCGCAGCTTCGGCAGCGGCCTCGGCTTCCGGCTCATCGGAGTCGTGTAACGCTTTGGCCGCTTCCGGTTCGAAGAAGGCTTCCGCGGCTTCCAAGGCGGCTGCCGCGTCTTCCTCGGCCTGCTCACGGCGGACCGTGACATCCTCGCCGCGCGCGACCCGCTCGGCTTCGCCCGTGCTGCGCGCGACGATGACGGTAATCACGGTCTCGACTTCCGGATGCAGCGCCAACGGCACCTTGTATTGACCGATGGTCTTGATCGGCGCGTTGAGCGTGACCTGCGAGCGGTTCACCTCGGCGCCGTCGGCGTTGAGCATGCCGGCGATGTCGCGCGGCGATACCGAACCGAACAACTGGCCGGCCTCGCTCGCTTGCCGGATCACCACGATGGTCTTGCCGTCGAGCGTGGCGGCGACTTTCTCGGCGCCGCCTTTGAGCTCGAGATTGCGCGCCTGCAGCCCGGCCTTCATCTCTTCGAAGCGCTCTTTGTTGTCCGCCGTCGCGCGCAAGGCCTTGCCGCGCGGCAGCAGGAAATTGCGGGCGAAGCCGTCCTTCACGCGCACGACGTCGCCCATTTGTCCGAGCTTGCCGATGCGCTCGAGCAGGATCACTTCCATTGTCGTCACTCCTTGATTTGAACTGGGTTGATCTGAATTTAAATCCTTGGCGAAAGTCTCATGGTCAGGTGAGGGCCGGGGGGCCGCGCGTGTTGGCGATGCGCGCGCGCAAGTTGATGGCCGCCTCGATCAGGCCGAGCAGGCAGAGCGCCAGCACCGGCCAGCCCAATACCAGCACCGCCAAATAGACGCCGCCGAGCAGGAAGATGCGGCTGGCCATACCGCGGGTGAGGGCATGCAGCACCGCGAAGCCGAGCACGCCGTAGGCCATCAGCAGGCTAGCCGACAATACGCCGGCGATGATGCCGATCAGGCTGCCGACAAAACTCAAGGCCACGGCGATTGCGAGCGCGATCGTGAGCGGGCGCGGAAACGTCATGCCCGCGAGCGGCGGCCACGGCCGCTTCAGCCGGCCGGAAAACTTCACGACGCAGGCGGCGAGCCACAGATTGAACACGTTGGTAATGGTGGCGAGCACCGCCGCCGCCGGCGGTATGGCCGCCACCAGGAAGTCGATCAGCCGGTCGGCATTGGTGACGCCGGGCACGCCAAGTGGGGCGTCCGCCGGCGCGTTGGTCTCAACGCGCAGGATATGCGTTAGCGCGTGCCGCAGGCCGGCGCGGAAGCTGTCGGCATCGAGGCCGAAATTGGGAATGGCGACCACGACGACCAGGGCGGCGAGGATGGCCGCCCAGACCACCAGCCGGCCTGGCGGATACCATTCGAGCGCCGCCGCGCCGTTGCCGGCCGGACGCGCCAGCATCGCGAGATAGCCAAGCCACCAGGCCGGCAGTCCGGCGCCCGCCAGGAACGAGAAGAAGAATACCGGGCCGAACGCGAGCGCGAGCGTGAGCGCGCCCGCCAACGCGGCAATCAATGCCGCCCAATGGCTCCAGCCAAGCCCGGCGATCATGATCGGCAGTGGCGCCAGATAGAACAGCGGGATCGACAGCCATACGCCCGAGGTCACCGAGGCGAACAGCAGAGCCGCCGCGGCGCCGGCACCGATACCGACAAATGCGAATTGCATCATCACGAGCTGTCCCGCTCCTTTCGAGCGGTTAGAGACGGAAACTTCCGTCCCAACCATCGGCTTAGCGGGTGTCCCCGTAAGCCTCGTTATGTTCGCCTCACTTAATTACGTAAGGCAGCAACCCGAGGAAGCGCGAGCGTTTGATCGCCTGCGCCAGTTCGCGCTGCTTCTTGGCCGACACCGCGGTGATGCGGCTCGGCACGATTTTGCCGCGCTCCGAAACGTAACGCTGCAACAGCTTGACGTCTTTGTAGTCGATCTTCGGCGCATTGGCGCCGGAAAACGGACAGGTCTTGCGCCGGCGGAAGAACGGACGGCGGGCGCCGCCGCCACCACCGCCACCTTGGGATGATCCGAATGCCATGGTCTATTCCTCCACCGCTGCGGTTGCGGGCCCGGCGTCGTCATCGGCCTCGTCGCGCCGCGGGCGGCGTTCGCCGCGTCCACGGTCGCCGCGATCGCCACGGTCACCGCGGTCGCCGCGATCGTCGCGGTCGGATTTGCGCATCATCGCGGACGGGCCTTCCTCATGCGCCTCGACGCGGATGGTGAGGTAGCGCAGCACGTCTTCGTTGATACGTTCCTGGCGCTCGACCTCGTTGAGGGCTGCCGGCGGCGCATCGACATTGAGCAACGTCATGTGCGCCTTGCGGTTCTTGCGGATGCGATAGTTGAGGGACTTCATCCCCCAATATTCAGTCTTGGTGATTTTGCCGCCGTTCTCGGCGATGACGCCGGACAGCTTCGCGGTCAATTCCTCGACCTGCTGCGTGCTCAGATCCTGGCGCGCGAGATAGACGTGTTCGTATAGCGGCATGAAATGCCTTTCCTTGTTTCACCCATGTCCTCGATCCTGGCGCCTAGCCCCTCGAGCCCTTCGGGAAAGGCTCGAATGCTCTGAAGGCGGGAGCACGGGACGACGGGCGCAGCGGCCCTACCGTTTTTGCTTAATAACGGCCGTCCGTTCAGCTCCCAACCAGGATCGACGGAACGCGCGGGTTATAGGCGGATTGTGGCGAAATTTGCAAGCAAAACCGCCGGTTGGGGCGCGGCGTTCAGGCCGCCTGCGGGCCCTATTTATTGGCCGCTCCCTGCAGCCGGTCGGCGAGCATGACCGCGAGATCGACGCCTTCGCGCAATTGGTGGGCCGCCTGCGGGCTGGGGTCTTCGGCCTGGCGCATCAGCTTGAGCACTTCCAGCAGCCGTTCGAGACTGCCTGCCATCAATTGCTGGCGGAACGCGGCATCGCCGCGGGCGCGTTCGAGCTCTTGTTCGGTAACAAATTCGCGCATGAAATTGGCCTTATCGGCAATAAAACGGGAGCATAGCCGATTGAGTCTTTTAGCTTCGTTACCGCAGCGTGCATAACTTGACAGGACCCGTCTTGCGGTGTCTTTCGGCCCGGTTCCTGAAAAAACGAGTTTCCGGCAATAAAGACGAAGTTGTGAGGGGCAATGGCGGTCGCTTTCGTGTTTCCGGGTCAGGGCAGCCAGACGGTCGGTATGGGCAAGGCGCTTGTCGCGAATTTTGCGCCGGCCCGCCAGGTGTTCGACGAGGTCGACGAGGCGCTCGGCGCCAAGCTCTCCGCCATCGTTTTCGAGGGCCCGATCGAGACGCTCACGCTCACCGAGAACGCCCAGCCGGCCCTGATGGCTGTCTCGCTCGCCACTTTGCGGGTGCTGGAGCAGGAGGCCGGGCTCGATCTCAAACGGGATGCGCAATTTGTCGCCGGCCATTCGCTCGGCGAATATTCCGCGCTCGCCGCGGCCGGCTCCTTCTCTATCGCCGACACCGCGCGGCTCTTACGCACACGCGGGCAGGCGATGCAGAAGGCGGTGCCGGTCGGCGTCGGCGCCATGGCGGCGCTGCTCGGGCTCGAATTCGACGCGGCGGCGGCAGTGGCGGCGGAAGCCGCGCAGGGACAGATCTGCCAGGCCGCCAACGACAATGGCGCCGGCCAGGTGGTGGTATCGGGCGACAAGGCGGCGGTCGAACGTGCTGTGGAGATCGCCAAGACCAAGGGCGCCAAGCGCGCCATGCTGCTGACGGTATCCGCGCCCTTCCATTGCGCCTTGATGCAGCCCGCCGCCGACGTGATGGCGCAAGCGCTGGCGCAGGTGAGCATCAAGCCACCGGTTGTGCCGGTGGTGGCGAACGTGCTGGCCAAGCCGATCAGCGAGCCGGCCGAGATCGTGCGCGCCTTGGTCGCGCAGGTCACCGGCACGGTGCGCTGGCGCGAGTCGGTCGCCGCCATGGCGGCCGCCGGCGTCACGACCTTCTACGAGGTGGGAGCCGGCAAGGTGCTGAGCGGGCTGATCAAACGAATCGCCGAGGGCGCGAGCGCCAACGCGATCAACAATCCCGACGACATCGCCTCGTTCAAGGCGAGAAGGAGTTTTTGATGTTCGATCTGACCGCCAAGACCGCGCTGGTCACCGGCGCGACCGGCGCCATCGGCGGCGCGATTGCCCGCGCGCTGCACGCCCAGGGCGCCACCGTTGCGCTCTCCGGCACGCGGGCCGACGTGCTCGATGCGCTCGCCGGCGAACTGAAGGACCGCGTGCACGTGCTGCCCTGCGATCTCGCCGACAAAGACGCGGTCGAGGCCTTGGTGCCGAGCGCGGAAGAGAAAATGGGCAAGCTCGACATCCTGGTCGCCAATGCCGGGGTCAACCGGGACAATCTGTTCGTGCAATTGCGCGACGAGGATTGGGAGAAGGTTATCGCGGTGAACTTGACTGCGACCTTCCGGCTCACCCGCGCCGCGGTGAAAACGATGATGCGCCGGCGCTGGGGCCGCGTGATCGGCATCTCGTCGATCGTCGGCTATACCGGTAATCCGGGGCAGGGCAACTACGCGGCGACCAAGGCCGGCTTGGTGGGCATGCTGAAGTCGGTTGCCGCCGAATACGCCAAGCGCAACGTTACCGCCAACTGCATCGCCCCGGGCATTATCGCCAGCGCCATGATCGACAAGCTCAATGACAAGCAGCGCGAGACCATTATGGCCAGGGTTCCCGCCGGCCGGTTAGGGACGCCGGCCGATGTGGCGGCGGCGGCGGTCTATCTAGCCTCGGACGAAGCGGCCTATGTCACCGGGCAGACCATTCACGTCAACGGTGGTATGGCGATGATTTAGCGCATGATCCCGAAAAGTTTATCCATGACTTGATCGGGGATGGGGACCGGTTTTCGGATCAGATCATGCGCAAACAAGCATTGGAAATGCTTGGCTTTTCAGGGAGCATCCGGCTACGCTGCCCCGCGCTAGTCAACGCATTTGAAGTATGGTAACCGAAATTCGGCCCGGCTGGGGCGCCTGATGGCAGACGTCGAAACAGATGCTCTGCACTTGAAGGCCGCCACACCACCGTCAACCACGACGAGGCCTTAATCGCGATGGTTGCGATCCGGTCCCGGCCGCAGCCCAATCTAAAAAGCACGAGGTTGGAACGATGAGTGATATTGGCGAGCGGGTAAAAAAGATCGTCGTGGAGCACCTCGGGGTAGAACCCGACAAAGTGACCGAGCAAGCGAGTTTCATCGACGATCTTGGCGCCGATAGTCTCGACACCGTCGAACTCGTGATGGCTTTCGAAGAGGAATTCGGCTGCGAGATTCCCGACGATGCCGCCGAAACGATCCTGACCGTCGGCGATGCCGTCAAATTCCTCGAAAAGAACGCGAAAAGCTGAGCGAAAGTCTGCACCGCTGCTCGATCGCTTCATTAGTCGCTGACGTGTGGGCTATGCCCCGGTGGAGCATAGAAGCGTGGTGTTTGGCTCGGAGCCGCTCATGAGACGCGTCGTCGTCACCGGAATGGGGATGGTTACGCCGCTCGGTTGTGGCGTCGAGCCGACATGGCAGCGCCTGCTCAAAGGCGAAAGCGGCGCCAAGCAGATCGATACCTTCGACGTCTCCGACATATCCTGCAAGATCGCCGGCGTGGTGCCGCGCGGCGATGGCAGCAACGGCTCTTACAATCCCGATCAATGGATGGAGCCGAAGGAACAGCGCAAGGTCGACGATTTCATCGTTTTTGGCATGTGCGCGGCGCGCCAGGCGCTCGACGATGCCGGCTGGCGCCCGCAAAGCAGCGAGGAGCAGAATTCGACCGGTGTGCTGATCGGCTCCGGCATCGGCGGAGTCGAACGCATCGCCGACACCGCGATCATATTGAAGGAAAAAGGACCGCGGCGGGTATCGCCGTTCTTCGTGCCGGGCAGCATCATCAATCTGGCGTCGGGTTTCGTGTCGATCGAATTCGGCCTCAAGGGCCCCAATCACGCGGTGGTCACCGCCTGCTCGACCGGCGCCCATGCCATTGGCGATGCCGCGCGCATGGTGGCGCTCGGCGATGCCGATGTGATGGTGGCGGGCGGCACTGAATCCCCGGTCAATCGCATTGCGCTCGCCGGTTTCGCGGCGTTGCGCGCTCTCTCCACCGGCTTCAACGATCAGCCCAAGCGCGCCTCGCGCCCCTACGACAAAGATCGCGACGGCTTCGTGATGGGCGAGGGCGCCGGCGTGGTGGTGGTGGAAGAGCTCGATCATGCCAAGGCGCGCGGCGCCAAGATCTATGCCGAATTGGTCGGCTACGGGCTGTCCGGCGACGCCTATCATATTACCGCACCCTCGCCGGACGGCGACGGTGCCTTCCGCTGCATGAACATGGCCATCAAGCGTGCCGGAATTTCCGCGGGCGAGATCGACTATATCAACGCGCACGGCACATCGACGCCGCTTGGCGACGAGATCGAGCTCGGCGCCGTGCAGCGCGTGGTCGGTAATGCTGCCGGCCGCATGTCGATGTCCTCGACCAAATCCTGCATCGGTCATCTGCTGGGCGCCGCCGGCGCGGTGGAGGCGATCTTCTCGATTCTGGCGATCCGCGACCGGGTTGCCCCGCCCACCATCAATCTCGATAATCCGTCGGTCGATACGCCGATCGATCTGGTGCCGCATGTGGCGCGCAAGCGCGATATCGACACCGTTCTATCGAACTCGTTCGGCTTCGGCGGAACCAATGCTTCGCTGATCTTCAGCCGCTATACCGGCTAGCAAGCCGGTCCCCAAGCTTTCGCCATAATTCTTCCTAACCTACGAAAGCTGCTAATGATTTCCGATAGCGTCGCGGCCGGACTCGGCGGCGCGGGTGGCAGCCGGAACCGGCCGCGCGGCCGATCGCTAAACTGGAGTGTGTCGAAGGTGAACTTGCAGGTCGCCATAGCGGGAGCGGGCGCGTGAATTCCAATCCACCGCATGGCGGAGCGGGTCGCGGAGCCGCAAGCAAACCGGGTCCCGTGCCGGTGCCGCCCCCGCCCGGCGGCAAGCCGCCGCGCAGTCCGCGCGCCGCGCTCGAGCCGGAGCGAGTGCCGGCCCCCAAGCGGCGCTCCAGACGGGTGCGCCATCCGCTGGTGATCGCGGGCAACGCGATCTTCACCGTGTTGATCGTGATTGCGGTCGCCGTCGGCGGCGCGCTCTACGTCGGCAAACAGCGTTTCGAATCGCCCGGACCGCTTAGCGAAGACAAAGTCGTCAATATTCCGCGTGGGCTCGGCATCCGCGATATCGCCGACGTACTACAGCGTGAGGGCGTGATCGACCAGCCCTGGGTTTTCATCGGCGGCGTGCTGGTGCTTAAGGCGCGCGGCGACCTCAAGCACGGCGAATACCAGTTCACCAAAGCCGCCAGCCTCGCCGAGGTGGTCAACACCATCGTCGAAAACAAAGTCGTGCAGCACACCCTGACGATCCCCGAAGGGCTGACCTCCGAGCAAATCGTCGCCAGGCTTCTGGAGAACAACCTATTATCCGGCCAGATCAAGGAAATCCCGCGCGAGGGCACGCTGCTGCCGGAGACCTACAAATTTACCCGCGGCATGGCGCGCGAGCAGGTCATCCAACGCATGCAGCAGGCGCATCGGCATTTATTGCAGGAGGTCTGGGAACACCACATGCCGGATCTTCCGGTCAAGACGCCGGAGCAGCTCGTCATCCTCGCCTCGATTGTGGAGAAGGAAACCGGCAAGGCGGATGAGCGCTCGCGCGTCGCCTCGGTGTTCGTCAATCGACTGAAGAACAAGATGCGATTGCAGTCCGATCCGACCATCATCTATGGCCTGACCGGCGGCAAGGGCTCGCTCGGCCGCCCGATTCTGAAAAGCGAGATCGAGCAGCCGACGCCTTATAATACCTATGTGATCGATGGGCTGCCGCCGGGGCCGATCGCCAATCCGGGCCGCGCCTCGCTCGAGGCCGCCGCCAATCCGGCGCGCACCAAGGACCTCTATTTTGTCGCCGACGGTACTGGCGGCCATGTATTCTCGGAAAACTACGAGCAGCATCAGAAGAACGTGGCGCGCCTGCGCGCGATCGAGAAGACCGCCGCGCCCGAGCCGGCAAAGCCATAATCCCTTGTGAGCATCAAGCCTCGCGGCTAAGTTCGCTCGCGCTTTCCGCTCCGCAACCAACACGAGATAACCTCCGATGGCCTTGTCGAGCATGACCGGCTTTGCGCGCGGCCACGGTGTCGCCGGCGCCTATGCCTGGAGCTGGGAGTTCAAATCGGTCAATGCCAAGGGCCTCGACTTACGGCTGCGCCTGCCGCCGGGCTGGGATGCGATCGAGGTGCCGGCGCGGGCGCGCGCGGCCGAGAAACTCAACCGCGGTACCGCCTATGCCAATCTCACCGTCGAGCGCAAAGGCGTGGCGCCCACCGTCAAGGTCAACGAACCGGTGCTCAACGCCGTGCTGGCGACGCTGAAGTCGCTCGGCGGCAAGGTGGACGCGGCCAAGCCAACACTCGACGGCATCCTCGCGCTGAAAGGCGTGATCGAGGTCACCGAGGAGGACGAGCGCGAGGAGGATCGCTGCGCCGCCGAGGCCGCAATCCTCAAGGGTTTTGACCAGGCGCTGGCCGATCTCCTCGCCATGCGGCGCGAAGAGGGCGCAACGCTCGGCCGCCTGCTGTCGGCGCGGCTTGATGAAATCGCCGCGCTTGCCGCGCGTGCGGAGAAAGCCCCCGGCCGCAAGCCGGAAGCGATCAAGGCGCGGCTGGCCGAGCAGGTGGCGACGCTGCTTGCCGCCTCGCAGCGCTTCGACAGCGACCGCCTGCACCAGGAAGCAATCATGCTTGCCAGCAAGGCTGATATCCGCGAGGAGCTCGACCGTCTGGCCTCGCATGTCGCGCAGGCGCAGAAGCTCATCGCCGACGGCGGGCCGGTCGGCCGCCGGCTCGATTTTCTGGCGCAGGAACTCAACCGCGAATCGAATACGCTCACCGCCAAAGCCAACGACGTCGACCTCACCAATATCGGCCTAGAACTGAAAAGCGTGGTCGAGCAGTTCCGCGAGCAGGTGCAGAACCTGGAGTGACGATGGCGAAGACGCTACCGGAAAAAGCAGAAATCGCCCGACGCGGGTTGATGCTGGTGCTGTCGTCGCCCTCGGGCGCCGGCAAGACCACGCTGTCGCGCCGCTTGCTCGGCGAGGACAAGGGCGTGGCCCTTTCGGTCTCGGTCACCACGCGCAAGATGCGGCCCGGTGAAGTGGACGGGCGCGACTACACGTTCATTGACCGCAAGCAATTCGACGCGCTGATCGGCAAGGATGAACTGCTGGAATGGGCCGAGGTGTTCGACAATTACTACGGCACGCCGCGAAAGCCGGTGATGGACGCGCTCGCTAACGGACGTGATGTCTTGTTCGACATCGACTGGCAGGGCACCCAGCAATTGCGCGAGAGGGCGCGCAACGATCTGGTCAGCGTGTTCATCTTGCCACCCTCGGTCCCCGAGTTGGAGCAGCGGCTGCACAAGCGCGCGCAGGACGATTACGAGACCATCCACCGCCGCATGTCGAAAGCCGCCGACGAGATGAGCCACTGGGCCGAATACGACTACGTCGTGATCAACCGCGATCTCGATCAGGCATTCGCCGACGTAAAGGCGGTGCTGGCCGCCGAGCGGGTCAAGCGCGAGCGCCAGCCGGGCCTGTCCGACTTCGTGCGCGGGCTGCAGGCGAAGTTGTAAGGCGCGGGCTCATAAACGCAGTCAATTGACGATGTGGAAATTCCGCCGTCAGATCACGTCACTTGTCACGTCACTTGGCGCCAGAAAAGGACGTCGGCCACCGCCATAAACGCGCGGTAATCGTCTTTTGCCGGGATTCGTTACGCTCCTTGGCAATGGCCAGCAAAAGGAACGCGACCGCGATTGTGAACAACAACGCCCCGAAGCTAAGCGTTGTCAGCCACGCACTGGCGTATATCTGATTGTTCGCGGTCCAGGGTAATACTGCGCTGAGTGGGGTGTGCAGTAAGACTTGTGCGCCATAGGCAACCGATACGAAGATCGTCGGCCAACGTGAAATCAACGGATCGTTGCGACCAAGCCAAAACTCGTATGCGGAAAGCCAAGTGTAGGCCGTAATAATACCGGAGCCGAGCAGAACGCGGACATTCTGCGAGTCGACCAGCAACGGCGTCCGGCTGGCGAGTAGCCAAAGGACGGCTCCAGCGGCAAGCGCAAGCGGCTGCACCGAGCGCCCGCCAAACACACGAGCGCCCGCCCACGTCAAGGCAAACGAAATAAACAATATCGCGTTGGCAAGATCGATCGTGATCAGGTCTGAGACCGATCCATACATGCCAAAAAGAAAGATGGAGCAAGCGCGCAATAAATACGCAAATCCCCACCAGGCGACCGCCTGAATGCTCGTGTTCTGCACCCAGGCAAACAACAGAAGCAGCCC
>DAIMKK010000027.1:0-1524 GCA_036721745.1 Pseudolabrys sp.
AGCCACGCCCGCAAATAGACCGACAGATCGAAGCCCCGTGGCGCTTTCACCAGCACGCGGAATCGATGACGCCCTCGCACCACCGCGATCGGCGCCTCGGCCGCCCCGAGCACGCGCACCAGCTCGTCCTTGGGCGCGGCGAGGCTAAGTGTGCGTCCGTAAGATTCTGCGGCGTGCCGTTCGTTGGCGGTGATGACGAGGCTCGCGAGTCGCCCGAAGGGCGGATAGCCGGTCTTTTCGCGCAGCGCGATCTCGCTCGAATAGAACGCCTCACGGTCGCCCAGGATCAGCGCCTTCATCACCGGATGCTCGGGCTGGTGCGTCTGGAGAAAACCGATGCCGCGTCCCTCCTCGCGGCCGGCACGGCCGACCACTTGATGCAAAAGCTGGAAGGTACGCTCGGACGCACGCGGATCGCCGTTGCCGAGGCCGAGATCGGCGTCGACGATGCCGACCAGATTGAGCTTGGGAAAATGATGGCCCTTGGCGACCATCTGCGTGCCGATGACAATGTCGAAGCGGCCTTGCGCCACGTCGTCGAGTTCCGCCCGCAGGCGCTCCATCGATTCCACCAGGTCGCTCGACAGCACCAAAATACGGGCGCCCGGGAACAGCTCGGCGGCCTCCTGCTCCAGCCGCTCGACGCCGGGTCCGATGGGAGCGAAGCTTTCGGTGGCGTGGCAGTTCGGACATTCCAGCGGCGGCGGCATGGCGAAGCCGCAATGGTGGCAAACCAGGCGCTTGCGGAAGCGATGATCGACCAGCCAGGCGTCGCAATTCGGGCATTGCAGGCGGAAGCCGCAGGCGCGGCACAGCGTGAGCGGCGCATAGCCGCGGCGATTGAGGAACAACAGTGCTTGCTCTTTGCGCTCAAGCGCGGTCTGCACCGCCTCGGCCAGCCGCGGCGCGATGAAACGGCCGCGCGGCGGACCCTCGCGTCGCATGTCGATCGCCTCGATCGACGGCATGTGCGCGCCGCCGAAACGCTCCGGCAAATGGATGCGCTTGTAGCGTCCGCGCCGCGCGTTGACTTCCGATTCGACCGAAGGCGTCGCCGAGGCCAGCACTACCGGAATTTTCGCGACGCTGCCGCGCACCACCGCCATGTCGCGGGCGTGGTAATGCGCGCCGTCCTCCTGCTTGTAGGCCGGGTCGTGCTCTTCATCCACCACGATAAGCCCAAGATCGGCGTAGGGAAGAAACAACGCCGAGCGCGCGCCGACCACCACCGACACTTCGTTAGCCGCGACCGCAGCCCAGGTGCGCGCGCGGGTACGCGGCGACAATTGCGAATGCCATTCGGCCGGCCGCGTGCCGAAGCGGGCGGTGAAGCGGTCGAGCGACTGCGCGGTGAGCGCGATTTCCGGCATCAGGATGAGCGTCTGCCGCTTTTTCCGGATGCTCTCGGCCACCGCCTCGAAATAGACTTCGGTCTTGCCCGAACCGGTGACGCCGTCGAGCAGGGTCACTGTGTAGCCGCCTTGATCGACCGTGGTGCGCAGCGCGTCGGCGGCGGCGAGCTGG
>DAIMKK010000027.1:1534-13853 GCA_036721745.1 Pseudolabrys sp.
GGTTTCTAGCGTGCCCTCGTCGATCAGGCCGTCGATCACGCTGGCGCTGACACCCGCCTCACGCGCGGCATCGCCTTTGGCGCGCGTGAAACCATCGGCGAAAACGCTAAGCGCACGCGCACGCGCCGGCGTCATCCGTTGCGGTCGCGGCCCGGCCAGCCGCACGCCGACGCGTTCGCGCGCGGGCCCAAGATGTTCGCCCATCCGCAGCGCCATGCGCAGCACCATGCCGCGTGGGCTTAGCGTGTAATCGGCAACCCAATCGACGAATTTGCGCAGCTCGGTTTTCAGCGGCGGCACGTCGAGTTTGTCCGCCACGTCTTTCATGCGGTTATGCAGGCGCGGATTGGGGTTCGTGTTGTCGGCCCAGACCACGCCCATGGTCTCGCCGCGCGCGCCCAGCGGCACGCTCACCAGGTCGCCGGGCGCGAGTTCGAGCCCCTCCGGCACCCGGTAGGAATAGGTCTGATCCAGCGCCACCGGCACCAGAACGTCGATAAAGCGTGCAACCATTATATTTTCCGCATGATCTTGTCCGAAAACCGGTTCCCACTTTTCGGGATCATGCGGCTAGGTCTGGCCGATTCCGGGCGCTTAAGGAAGGGTGAAGAAAGTGGTGACACTCTCCCGCCATGAGTACCCTCGCCGCCCCCGACGTCGCCGTCGAAATCAACCGCTGGCTCAACTATCTCGGGGTCGAGCGGCGCATGTCGCCGAAAACGCTGGAGGCCTACGCCCGCGACGTCAGCCAGTTCCTCGATTTCCTAGCCGGACATCTAGACGGGCCGCCCTCGCTCAAAGCTTTGGCCAAACTCTCGCCCGCCGATGTGCGCGCCTTCATGGCGGCGCGGCGCAGCGAGGGCTTAAGCAGCCGCTCGCTGATGCGGGTGCTGGCCGGGGCCCGTTCGTTCGCGCGTTTTCTGGAACGCAACGGTAAGGGCAAGGTCGGCGCGCTCTCCGCGGTGCGCGCGCCCAAGGTCCCCAAGACTCTGCCGAAGCCGCTAGCGATCGCCGCGGCCAAACGAATCTCCGAAACGGATTTGCGAGCCGGCGAGGAACGCGAGCCGTGGGTCATCGCGCGCGACGCCGCCGTGCTGGGCATGCTGTACGGCTCGGGGCTGCGCATTTCGGAAGCGCTCTCGCTCAAGCGCAAGGATGTCGGCACGAACGATACCATCACCGTCATCGGCAAGGGCAACAAGACGCGCATGGTGCCGGTGCTACCGCAGGTCGCCAAATTGATCGCCGACTATGTCGCGCTTTGTCCCATTGACCTGCCGGCTGACGGCATGCTGTTCGTCGGCGTGCGCGGCGACCCGCTCAATCCCCGCATCGTGCAGCTGGCGATGGCCACTTTGCGTGGCGCGCTCGGCCTGCCTGACACTGCTACCCCGCATGCGCTGCGCCATTCCTTCGCCACGCATTTGCTCACGCGCGGCGGTGACCTGCGCGCCATCCAGGAACTGCTCGGGCACGCCTCGCTGTCGACCACTCAAATTTACACCGCGGTTGATTCCGAGCGTTTACTCGAAGTTTATGCCAGCTCCCATCCGCGCGCGTAACACGATTGCCGCAATCCGAGTCTAGTCCCTCTTGCGCAGCGGCGCGCTTTACTATCATCGTTGCTGCGATAGAGCACCGGAGGGGACGATGGCAGGACCACACGAAAATCTCGAACACGCCGAGCATGCCGAACATGCGGCACATTCCAACAAGAAAATCGCACTGCTGATCTCGGTGCTGGCGCTGTTCCTGGCGTTTTCCGAGACCCTGGGCAAGAGCGCGCAGACGACCGCGATTACCTTGAACGTCACCTCCAACGACTTGTGGGCATTCTTCCAGGCCAAGACCATTCGCATGACCGTGCTAGCCACGGCGGCAGAGCAGATGCAGATCGAGGCCGACCGAACCACTGAGGCGGATGCCAAGGCGCGCCTGCTCAAGACCATCGACACCTGGAAAAAGACGGCCACGCGCTACAACGATGAGCCGGAAACCCATGAAGGCCGCAAACAGCTCGCCGAGCGAGCCAAGGCGGCCGAGCATCAACGCGACGAGGCGTTGGCGCGCTACCACAATTACGAATTCGCCTCGGCCGCATTCCAGATCGGGATCGTGCTGGCATCAGCCACCATCATCACCGGCATGATGGTGCTGGCGTGGCTTTCCGGCGCGCTCGGCCTAACGGGGCTCGCCTTCTCCGCCTTCGGCCTGTGGGCGCCGCACGCATTGGATTTTCTGACTCACGCTTCTCACTGACGGCGTAAGGCTCAGCGCTTACGCTGCGGGGCTGCGATAGGCGCGACGGCGCAGCCGCAGCAGCCGGCGCAGAAATCGTCCGGCGCGCTGCGGTTTCAGCAACCATTTCAATTGTTTCAGCCGCTGCCGGATCGGCTCGGTTTGCGCGTGCGCCCAATCGCGCGCCCACAAGAACCACTCGTACACCCGGCGGAACCACGCCATCTGCAACAACTTTTCGCGTGTCACGTCGAAGATGAAGGCGGTGAGGCCGAGGCCGAGCAGCTTGACCAGGAGCAAGAAACCGATCGCGCCATACCAATTACCAATCGCCAGAAAATAGACTCCGAGAAATTTCAGCGGCAGCATCACGATGATCGGAATGATGAAGACGAACAGCACCGCCCAGGGAGGCAGGACGTCGATCAGCCGCATCAGCCTTACCTTGAGCGTGCCCCAGGGAACGAGATTGACGACGCGCGCGACGATGGGCTCGAGGTGGTCCCACAGCCACGCTTCCAGCAGGAACAGTAGGGCGAGAAAAACCCAGAGCGGGCGAAGCCACCGGCGCATGATGTTAATCTATGACAAGCGCCTGCCCTAATTAAGGCCCTTACGAACGTACCCTGCCACCGTCCACGTTCAGCGTCTGCCCGGTGATAAAGGCGGCATCGTCGCTGGTGAGGAACGATGCTGCGCCAACGAGATCTTCCGGCACTTCCGGGCGCTTGATCGCCTGCATCTGGGCGACCGCGGCGTATTCATCATCCATGGTCTTGAAGCCGGCACGCGGCGTGCGCACCAGCGTGCCGGGGGAGCGGGTCAGGCCCGGCGCGATGGCATTGACGGTGATGCCGTCGCCGGCGAGATCGCTCGCTAGCGCGCGAGTTAAGCCGACAATGCCGCCTTTGCTGGCGACGTAGTGCGCAAAGCCGGTGACCACCGAGCCGAGCGTCGACGACGCCAAGTTGACCACGCGACCCCATTTACGCGCTCGCATGCCGGGCACGAAAGCGGCGGTCACTAGAAAGGTGCCGTCGAGATTGATCGAGAGCACTTTGCGCCAGTCGGCGAAGGTCATCTCGGAAAATTCCTTTTGCGGGAAGATGCCGGCGCAGTTGATCACGATGTCGACGTGACTGAATTTGGTGTTGACCGCCTTGGCCATGGCGGCGACGGAGGTTTCCGACGACACGTCGCAATTCGCCGCGATGGCCTGGCGGCCGGCGGCTTCCACCATTTTCACGGTCGCAGCCCCGTCGATGACGTCAATGATCGCGATGTGCACACCGTCCTCGGCCAACCGCTTGGCGAACGCCTGCCCGATGCCGCCAGCAGCTCCGGTGATGACGGCAACTTTATCTTTGTGACCTTTGGCCATTTCACTCCCCCACTTTTTTCCGCCTCATCCTGAGGAGCGCCACAGGGCGCGTCTCGAAGGATGGGGCTGCCCCATGCTTCGAGACGCGCGGGTTCGCCGCACTCCTCGGCATGAAGCCGCTTGAGTATCACATATGAATCGCGCGTTTCGCCACCGCCATGGCGGCTTCCTTGACCGCCTCGGGCAGTGTCGGATGCGCGTGGCAGGTGCGCGCGATGTCCTCGGCGGAGGCGCCGAATTCCATGGCGATGACGGCTTCCGCGATCATGTTGCCGGCGTCGGCGCAGACCAGATGCACGCCGAGCACGCGGTCGGTCTTGGCATCGGCGAGGATTTTCACGAAGCCCTCGCTGGTCATGTTGACCTTGGCCCGGCCATTGGCGGTCATCGGAAACTTGCCGACATTGTACGCGATGCCGGCGGCTTTGAGTTCCTCTTCGCTTTTGCCGACGGTGGCAATTTCCGGATAGGTGTAAACGACGTTGGGAATGGCGTCGTAGTTCACGTGGCCGGCCTGCCCGACCAGGATTTCGGCCACCGCCATGCCTTCGTCTTCCGCCTTGTGCGCCAGCATCGGCCCGGCGATGACGTCGCCGATCGCCCAGATGCCGGGCACGTTGGTCGCGTAATAATGATCGACGATGACGCGGCCGTGCTCGTCGCGCTTGACGCCCACCTCGTCGAGGCCGAGCTCGCCGGTGTAAGGCACGCGACCTATGGCGACCAGCACCACATCGGCCTCGATGGTTTCCGCCGCGCCGCCTTTCGCCGGCTCGATGGTCGCCTTCAGGCGTGAGCCCGAACTGGCGACCGCGGTGACCTTGCTCGACAGCTTGAACGCCATTCCTTGTTTTTCGAAAAGCCTCTGCGCCTGGCGGCGCACTTCGCCGTCCATGCCGGGCAGCACTCCGTCGAGAAATTCCACCACCGTTACTTGCGCGCCGAGCCGGCGCCACACCGAGCCGAGCTCGAGCCCGATCACACCGGCACCGACCACCAGCAGATGCTCCGGCACGGGATCGAGCACCAGCGCGCCGGTCGACGACACGATGCGCTTCTCGTCGATCTCGATACCTTTGAGCCTAGCGACATCGGAGCCGGTGGCGATGACGATCGATTTCGTTTCCAGCGTTTGCGACTGGCCGTCGGCGCTTTTGACTTCGACCTTGCCCGGCGCGGCGATGCGGCCGGCGCCGTGGAAAGTGTCGACCTTGTTCTTCTTAAGCAGGAATTCGACGCCTTTGACGTTGCCGTCGACGCCCTGGTCCTTGAACGTCATCATGGTCGGCAGATCGAGCTTGGGCGCGGAAACGCCGATGCCCATTTTGCCGAAGCTGTGCCCGGCCTCCTCGAACAACTCCGAGGCATGCAGCAGCGCCTTCGACGGGATGCAGCCGACGTTCAGGCAGGTACCGCCGAAGGTCGCGCGCTTCTCGACCACGGCGGTTTTCAGGCCGAGCTGCGCCGCGCGGATGGCGCAGACATAACCGCCGGGACCTGTGCCGATGACGATGAGATCGTAGGGCATGAGGCTTACAAATCCAACACGATGCGCGCCGGGTCCTCCAGGCCTTCCTTCACCCGCACCAGGAAGGTGACCGCCTCGCGACCGTCGACGATGCGGTGGTCGTAGGAGAGCGCGAGATACATCATCGGCCGCGCCTCGATCTTGCCGCTGACGACCACCGGCCGCTCCTGGATCTTGTGCATGCCGAGAATACCGGACTGCGGCGCGTTGAGGATCGGCGTCGACATCAGCGAGCCGTAGACGCCGCCGTTAGAGATGGTGAAGGTGCCGCCCTGCATTTCCTCGATCTTGAGCGCGCCGTCGCGCGCGCGCTTGCCGAAATCGCTGATCGCCTTCTCGATGCTGGCGAGCGACATCGTGTCGGCATCGCGCACCACCGGCACCACCAGACCCTTCTCGATGCCGACCGCGACGCCGATGTGATAATAATTTTTGTAGACGATGTCGGTGCCGTCGATCTCGGCATTGACTGCGGGAATTTCCCTCAGGGCCTGGATGCAGGCGCGCACGAAGAAGCCCATGAAGCCAAGCTTCACCCCGTGCTTCTTCTCGAACAGTTCCTTGTATTGATTGCGCAAGGCCATCACCGCGCCCATGTCGACCTCGTTGAAGGTCGTGAGCATGGCGGCGGTGTTCTGCGCGTCTTTCAGACGACGCGCGATAGTCTGGCGCAGCCGCGTCATGTGCACGCGCTCTTCGCGCACAGCATCGTCGGCCGGCGATGGTGCGCGCATCTGCACGGCGGCGACCGGTGTCGGGGCCGCGGCGGCGCGTTCGATCGCCGCCATCATGTCGCTTTTGGTGACCTGCCCGTGTAGCCCTGAGCCGTCGACTTTGCCGGCGTCGACGCCGCTTTCGGCCGCCATTTTGCGTACCGACGGGGGGAGCGGCATTGCGGCCGGCGCCCGCGCCGGCGCCGGTTTGGGCGCTTCGGGAGCCTTGGCGGCGGGCGGCGCGGCTTTGGCGGGCACGGCGCCGGCGCCCTCGCTGATCTGGCCGAGCAACGCGGCGACCCCGACGGTGTCGCCGGTCTTCGCCGCTATGTCGGACAAAACGCCGGCGGCAGGCGCCGGCACTTCCAACGTGACCTTGTCGGTTTCCAGCTCCACCAGCGGCTCGTCAACAGCGACCGCTTCGCCCGGCTGCTTGAACCACTTTCCGACGGTTGCTTCGGTGACCGATTCGCCGAGGGTGGGCACGCGGATGTCAGCCATGATTCAACCTTTTCAAATCACACGCGCACGATATGTGGTTTAGCCCAACGCCTCTTCCAGCAATTGCTTGAGCTGCGCCAGGTGCTTCGGCATCTGCCCGACCGCGGTCGATGCGGAGGCCGGACGCCCGGCATAGCGCATGGTGCGGAGCTTGGCGCCGATCTGGTTGAGGATCCATTGCAGGAACACGTCGACGAAGAACCAGGCGCCCATGTTGCGCGGCTCCTCCTGGCACCACACCATTTCCGCCTGCTTGAAGCGCGACAGCTCGGACAGCAGCGCCTTGGTCGGGAACGGATAAAGCTGTTCGACGCGCAACAGATAAATATCGTCGATGCCGCGTTTCTCACGCTCTTCGTAGAGATCGTAATAGACCTTGCCCGTGCACATGACGACGCGGCGAATCTTGTCGTCGGACACCAGCTTTATCTTTTCGTTCGGCAGCGCTTGCGCGTCGTCCCACAATAGCCGGTGGAACGCGGTGCCGCTCCCCATCTCGTCGAGCTTCGAGATCGCGCGCTTGTGGCGCAGCAGGCTCTTCGGCGTCATCAGGATCAGGGGCTTGCGGATTTCGCGCTTCAATTGCCGGCGCAAAGCATGGAAGTAGTTAGCCGGCGTCGTGAGGTTCGCCACCTGCATGTTGTCTTCCGCGCACATCTGCAGGAAGCGCTCGAGCCGGGCGGAGGAATGCTCCGGGCCCTGGCCCTCGTAACCATGCGGCAGCATGCAGACCAGGCCGGACATGCGCAGCCATTTGCGTTCGCCCGAGGAGATGAACTGGTCGAATACCACCTGCGCGCCGTTGGCGAAGTCGCCGAACTGCGCCTCCCACAGCGTCAGCGCGTTCGGCTCGGCGGCGGAATAGCCGTATTCGAAGCCGAGCACGGCCTCTTCCGACAGGCTCGAGTTAAGCACCTCGAAGCGCGCTTGGTCGGGACCCAGATGGTTGAACGGCGTGTGGCGTTCCTCGGTCTGCTGATCGAACAGCACCGAATGACGCTGCGAGAAAGTGCCGCGCTCGCTGTCCTGGCCGGACAGGCGGACGGGATGGCCATCCTTGAGCAGCGCGCAGAAGGCGAGCGCTTCCGCGGTGGACCAATCGATACCCTCGCCGGACTCGATCGACTTGGCGCGATGATCAAGGAAGCGCTGGATGGTCTTATGGACGTGGAAGCCTTGCGGGACGCTCGTGATCTTCTTGCCGATCTCGCGCAGTTCAGAAATTTCGACGCCGGTATTGCCACGGCGCGGATCCTCGACTTCGCGCGCGGCCTTGAGCCCGGCCCAGCGGCCGTCGAGCCAGTCGGCCTTGTTCGGCTTGTAGCCCATCGCTGACTCGTATTCGGCATCAAGATGGGCGCGCCAGCCGGCCTTTATCTTCTCGACTTCATCTTCGGTGATGACGCCTTCACCGACCAACTTCTTGCTGTAGATTTCCAGCGTGGTCGGATGCGTGCGGATCTTCTGGTACATCAACGGCTGGGTGAACGAGGGCTCGTCGCCTTCGTTGTGGCCGAAGCGCCGGTAGCAAAACATGTCGATGACGACCGGCCGCTGGAATTTCTGCCGGTATTCGGTCGCGACCTTGGCAGCGAACGTGACCGCTTCCGGATCGTCGCCGTTGACGTGGAAGATCAGCGCCTCGATCATCTTGGCGACGTCGGACGGATAGGGCGACGAGCGCGAATAGCGCGGATAAGTGGTGAAGCCGATCTGATTGTTGACGATGAAATGGATCGAGCCGCCAGTGCGGTAACCCTTCAAATCCGACAGGCCGAAACATTCCGCCACCACGCCCTGGCCAGCGAAGGCGGCGTCGCCGTGCATCAGCAGCGGCAATACCATGGTGCGTTCATCGGGCGTGGCACCGTGCTGGTCCTGCTTGGCGCGCACCTTGCCGAGCGTCACCGGATCGACGATCTCCAAATGCGACGGGTTGGCGGTGAGCGACAGATGCACTTTGTTGCCATCGAACTCGCGATCCGACGAGGCGCCCAGGTGATATTTCACGTCGCCGGAGCCCTCGGTCTCATCCGGCGTCGACGAGCCGCCTTTGAATTCGTGGAACAACGCGCGGTGCGGCTTGCCCATCACTTGCGTGAGCACGTTGAGACGGCCGCGATGCGGCATGCCGATGCAGATTTCGCGCACGCCGAGATTGCCGCCGCGCTTGATGATTTGCTCGAGCGCCGGGATCAGCGATTCGCCGCCGTCAAGGCCGAAACGCTTGGTGCCGGTATATTTGACATCGAGGAATTTCTCGAACCCTTCGGATTCCACCAGCTTGTTGAGGATGGCGCGCTTGCCTTGAGCGGTAAAGCTGATTTCCTTGTCGCGACCTTCGATGCGCTCCTGGATCCAGCTTTTCTGCGCGGCGTTGGAGATGTGCATGAACTCGACGCCAAGCGTCTGGCAATAGGTGCGGCGCAGGATGGCGACGATTTCGCGCATGGACGAAAATTCGAGCCCGAGCACCTTGTCGAGGAAAATCCTGCGGTCCATATCGGCCTCGGCGAAGCCGTAGGATCGCGGATCGAGTTCTTCTTCATTTTTTTCCGGCTCAAGACCGAGCGGATCGAGCTTGGCATGGAAATGGCCGCGCATGCGGTAAGCGCGGATCAGCATCAGCGCGTGGATGGAATCGCGCGTGGCTTGTTGCACTTCGGTCGAGGAAATCTCGACGCTTTTACCCTGCGCGTTGGCGGAGATTTTCTCGGCCAAGCGTTTTTCGGTTTCCGCCCATTGCCCGTCGAGCGCGGCCACCAGATCGCCGTCCGGGCGTAGCGGCCAGTTTGGTTTTTTCCAGGAGGCGCCGCGCGAAGCTTTAGCAACGTCGGAGCCGTTGTCCTTCAGGCTGGTGAAAAACTCTCGCCATTCGGCATCGACCGCGGCGGGGTCGCGCTCGAATTTGGCGTAGAGGTCTTCGATGTAGGCGGCGTTGCCGCCGTAGAGGAACGAGGTGCGGGCGAAGGCGGCATTGGCGTCCTGGCGGGACATTGTTCGATCCTTGCGCTTAAACGGCGCGTCGCTTACGGCAACGGCCCGAGGGACCGGCATCCAACGGCGGATTGCTGTTTTAACGCTATTTATGACGCCTGTAAGTCTACAAAAGACCTAAGGACTGAATCAGGATTTCAGTACTTCTACCAGGGTTTTCCCGATTCGCGCTGGTGAGGGTGATACCCTAATTCCAGCCGATTCCATTGCGGCAATCTTTGATTCCGCGTCGCCTTTGCCGCCGGAAATGATCGCGCCGGCATGGCCCATCCGCCGCCCCGGCGGCGCGGTACGCCCGGCGATGAAGCCGACCACCGGCTTCTTGCGGCCGCGCTTGGCCTCGTCTTTGAGGAACTGCGCGGCATCCTCTTCGGCCGAACCGCCGATTTCGCCGATCATGACGATCGAGGTGGTCTTCGGATCGGCCAGGAACATCTCCAGTACCGCGATGAATTCGGTGCCCTTGACTGGGTCGCCGCCGATGCCAACCGCGGTAGTCTGGCCCAAGTTCTCGCGAGTGGTCTGGAACACCGCCTCATAAGTCAGTGTGCCGGAGCGCGAGACGATGCCGACCGAGCCTTGCTTGAAGATATTACCAGGCATGATGCCGATCTTGCATTCGCCCGCCGTCATCACGCCCGGGCAATTGGGTCCAACCAGCCGCGACTTCGAACCGGTGAGCGCGCGCTTGACCTTGACCATGTCCATCACCGGGATGCCTTCGGTGATGCAGACGATGAGCGAGATCTCGGCCTGGATCGCTTCGCATATCGCATCGGCCGCACCGGGCGGCGGCACGTAGATCACGCTGGCGTCGGCGCCGGTTTTTTCCTGCGCCTCGGCGACGGTGTCGAACACCGGCAAATCGAGATGCGTCGTGCCGCCTTTGCCCGGTGAGGTGCCACCGACCATCTTGGTGCCGTAGGCAATCGCCATTTGGGAATGGAAGGTGCCGTTCTTGCCGGTAAAGCCCTGGCAGATGACTTTGGTGTTCTTATCGATGAGGATGGCCATTACGCGGCCTCCTTCACGGCCTTGACGATTTTCTGAGCGGCGTCGTCGAGATCGTCGCCCGACGTCACGTTGAGCTTGGACTCAGCGATGATCTTCTTGCCGAGATCGACATTGGTGCCTTCCAGGCGAACCACCAGCGGTACCTTCAATCCGATTTCCTTCACCGCGGCCACCACGCCCTCGGCGATTACGTCGCACTTCATGATGCCGCCAAAGATATTGACCAGAATGCCCTTCACGTTCGGATCGGAGGTGATGATCTTGAACGCCGCGGTGACTTTTTCCTTGGTAGCGCTGCCGCCGACATCGAGGAAGTTGGCCGGTGCCATGCCATAGAGCCTGATGATGTCCATGGTGGCCATCGCCAAACCGGCGCCGTTGACCATGCAGCCGATCGAGCCGTCGAGGGCGATGTAATTGAGGTCGAATTTCGAGGCTTCCGTTTCCTTCTCGTCCTCCTCGCTGAGATCGCGCAGCGCGACGATGTCGGGATGGCGGTAGAGCGCGTTGTCGTCGAAGCCGACCTTGGCGTCCAGGCAGATCAGCTTTCCATCCTTGGTCACCACCAGCGGATTGATTTCCAGCAGACTCATGTCCTTGGTCGTAAAAGCCGCATAGAGCTTGGGCAAAATGACTTCGACCTGCTTGGCGAGATCGCCGCTGAGCTTGAGCGTCTGCGCCACGCGGCGGCCGTGATGCGGCATGATGCCGGTGGCCGGATCGACCGAGAAAGTGAGGATTTTCTCGGGCGTCTGGTGGGCGACTTCCTCGATGTCCATGCCGCCTTCGGTGGAAACCACGAAAGCCACGCGCGAGGTTTCCCGGTCGATCAGCGCGGACAGATAGAATTCGCGGTCGATGGCCGAGCCTTCCTCGATGTAGAGCCGGTTGACCTTCTTGCCGTGCGGGCCGGTCTGATGAGTGACCAACGTCGAGCCGAGGATGCGCGCGGATTCTTTCTTCACGTCGTTGATGGATTTGACCACTTTGACGCCGCCGGCCTTGCCGCGGCCGCCGGCGTGGATCTGCGCCTTCACCACCCAAACCGGGCCGCCGAGTTCGTTGGCGCCTTTGTGCGCCTCGTCGATGGAAAACGCCGGCACCCCGCGCGGCACCGGCACGCCAAATTCACGCAACACCGCTTTGGCCTGATACTCGTGAATGTTCATGCAATGCTCCGGGTGGAGGCCGCCGGCGTGTTCTAGCTGGCGAGATTGGGGGCGATCTTCTTGCAGGCATCGATCAAGCCCTGCACCGAAGCAACCGATTTCTCGAACATGCCGCGTTCGGCGCTGTTGAGCTCGATCTCCACGATGCGCTCGACGCCTTTGGCTCCGATCACCACCGGCACGCCGACATAAATGTCCTTGACGCCGTATTCGCCGTTGAGCCAGGCGGCACAGGGCAACACGCGCTTCTTGTCGAGCAGATAGCTTTCCGCCATCGCAATCGCGGAAGCCGCCGGCGCGTAGAAGGACGAGCCAGTCTTGAGCAAATTGACGATCTCGGCGCCGCCATTGGCTGTGCGCTTGATGATTTCGTCGACATGCGCCTGCGTGGTCCAACCCATCTTCACCAGATCGGGCACCGGAATGCCGGCGACGGCCGAATAACGGATGAGCGGCACCATGGTGTCGCCATGGCCGCCGAGCACGAAGGCGGTGACGTCTTCCACCGAGACGTTGAATTCGTCGGCGAGGAAATATCTGAAACGAGCGCTGTCGAGCACGCCGGCCATGCCGACGACCTTCTGCTGCGGCAGGCCGCAGGATTTCTGCAGCGCCCACACCATGGCGTCGAGCGGGTTGGTGATGCAGATCACGAAAGCGTTGGGCGCGTATTTCTTGATGCCGGCGCCGACCTGCCCCATCACCTTGAGATTGATATCGAGCAGATCGTCGCGGCTCATGCCGGGCTTGCGCGGCACGCCGGCGGTGACGATGCAGA
>DAIMKK010000028.1:0-6924 GCA_036721745.1 Pseudolabrys sp.
AGGCTCATGTTGAGAAAGCTATGCAATCCCGTATGATCTCTCCGGACAGACTCTACTAACAGGTTCTGATCGACGTCTGAGAAATTCGGAAGACCCGGGCATCTCGCCCGGGGCTTTTCGTTTTCGGGCGCTCAAGTCTCGGGTTACGATGCAGCTTGCGTTGCAATCTCATCGAGCGCCTTTGGGTCGCTCGGAACCCCCGCCGCGATCCAGGCCTTCTCGGCCGCCGCCAGCGCCGCGCCGAGCGCTGGGCCCTTCTCCACCCCGCGCTTGATGAAGTCTGCGGCCTTGAGCGGGAACACCGGCGCGCTCCAGCGCGTGGGCAGGGTCGCCAGCGCGTGCCAAGCCTCATCACTCGCGCTCGCTTGCGAGCGCGCCCAGCCGAGCAGCGCGTGGTCGGTGAAATGCTCCGGTCCCAGCCGATAGAGCAGCGCGCGCCCTCCCGGTTCGCCGAAACTGGGCGAGATGCGCCGCCATCCCTCCGCCATCGAAGCCAGCCGCTCGTGCTCGTTGTTGGTCAGCCGCAACTTCTGCCACAGCCGCTCGGCGTCCTCCGCCACCGCCACGGCGAGCGCACCCAGCCGACGCGCCGGGTCGCCCGCCACGCCGATCGCCGCTTCGACCTTGGCCATGTTCTCGAACGTTCCGAGATAGCTCACCCCGCCGAGCACCCTCAGCAGCAGACCGGCGTCGGTCATGGCGATCAATGTCGGCACGGCATGGATCGCGACCAGGAGCTTCATCAATTCCATGCGCACGCGCTCGCGCGACAATTGGGCGAGGCCCTCGCGGCCGGCAATGCAGGCGGCAAGGCCTTCGGCGTCGGGATGGCCGCCGGCGCCGTAAGCCGCATGGAAGCGGAAGAAACGCAAAATGCGCAGATAATCCTCGGCGATACGTTTTGCCGGATCGCCGATAAAGCGCACGCGCCGCTCGGCGAGATCGTCGAGCCCGCCGACAAAATCATAGACTGCGCCGTCGCGCGTCGCCGACAGCGCGTTGATGGTGAAGTCGCGACGCTCGGCGTCGGTCTTCCAGTCGCGGCCGAAAGCGACCTTGGCGTGGCGGCCGTAGGTCTCCACGTCTTGGCGTAGCGTGGTCACCTCGAACGGATGCTTGTCGATGACGACGGTGATGGTGCCGTGCTCGATGCCCGTGGGGACCGGCTTGAAGCCGGCGGCGGTGACGCGTTTGACCACCTCGTCCGGCACCGCCGTGGTGGCGACGTCGATTTCCGCGATCGGCATGCCGATGAGCGCATTGCGCACCGCGCCGCCGACCACGCGCGCCTCCTCGCCGTCGCGGTCGAGCACGCCGAGCAGGCGCGGCAGCGCGCCCGCGCTGAGCCACGCCGCGCCGGACAGGCTGCGGGGGGTCGCGCCGGCCGTCACCTGGTCTGCCCCGGCACGAATACGCCGTTCTCCATATGCGCCGGCACGTAAGTCGAGCCGGGCTTGGCGCCGGTGAAATGCGAGAAATAGATGAAGCTGCCGATGACCAGCAATAGCGCGGCGATGGCGAGCCAGGCGATGCGTGAGATCGGCCAGGACTCGGCGTCCAGCACGCCGGCCTTGGTCGCCCACAGGAACACCGCGTAGAGCACGAACGGCGCCAGGAACAGGACGATTTCGGTGAAGCCTATGCGGATCATCGATAAATCCGTTCGTGCAGGTTGCGCAGGATACCAGCGGTCACGCCCCAAATGTAGCGCTCGCCGAAGGTGATCGCGTAATAATGCCGGGTCATACCCTGCCAGTCGCGCGAATGGCGCTGCACATTATTCTGATCCATCAAAAAGGCGAGCGGCACCTCGAAGCTGGCGTCCACCTCGCTGGTGTTGAGCGTGAGCGCAAAACCGGGCTTGACCCGTGCGACCACCGGCACGATACGGTAGCCGAGCGTGGTCATGTAGAGGTCGAGATAGCCGAGCGGTTCGACGAATAAGCGCGCCAGGCCGATTTCCTCATCCGCCTCGCGCAAAGCGGATGCCAGCGGGCTGTCGTCGCTCATGTCGATCTTGCCGCCGGGAAACGATACCTGCCCGGCATGGTCCGGCAAATGCTGGGAGCGCTGCGTGAGCAGCACCGTCGGCTCGGGATGATCGACGATCGGCACCAGCACCGCCGCCGGGCGGATCGGCCGCACCGCGGCGATTTTCTCCATCACCGGATCGGCGACATGGTCGCCGTGCGCCGGCGTGATGGCGGGATCGGTGATGCCGACCGGCACGTCGAGCGTGAGGCGCGCGCGGGCGCGGGCGAAGAATTCATCCGCCGTCATCGCTTGCGTCGCCTCCGCGCCGTGCATTAGAGCCTGATCCATTCAGATGGAAACAAAGGGCGCTCCTAACATTTTTTCTTGCGTATGATCTTTTCCGAAAACCTGTTCCCACTTTTCGGGATCATGCGCTAGGCAAACTCCCGTACGGCGCTGGCTTCCGCCATCGCAAAAAATTCGCCGCCTGAGACGACGCCGAACATCGGCTTGCCGTCAACCACGCGTTCCTCGCCGAGTTCGACCAGATCGTAGAACAGCGCGCGCGTCACCTTGGCCCACAGTTTGCGGCGGACATGCAGGTAGGGTTTCAGGCCGCCGTTTCCGGCCTGCGGCTCGAAGCGCAACGCATGACCCGGGCCGGCCTCGACCCAGTCGTCGACATTGGTCCGGAAGCGCAGATCACGGCCGGGCGGAACCTGTCGAAGAACATCTTGCTCTGCCTCGACCACCGCCAGTTCTACGGCGAGGAAGGGTACGTCTTCGACCACTATGCCGACCTTCTCCACAGGGGTGACCAGGAAATAATTGTCGCCCTCGCGCTTCAAAACCGACGCGAAAAGCTTGACCAAAGCGGGCCTTCCGATCGGGGTCTTCTGGTAGAACCAGGTGCCATCGGCGGCGATCCGCATGTCGATATCGCCGCAAAACGGCGGATTCCACAGGTGAACTGGCGGCGGCCCCTTGTTTTCGCGGGGCAATGCGGCCGCGATCCCTTCGAGTCCTCCCTGCCCTGTCTTCGCCATTGTTTCCCTACGTTATTCAGATCGGCTCCGGCCTGTTCGCAACTTTGTGACTCTACCCTGCAGGCGGCGAAAGATAGCGTAAGCTCGGCCACAGAATGCGGCAGATTCGCTTTAAATGGCGCACAAAATACGCGTCTGGTGCGTTTGTTGCATAGCTCCCAACTTGTCTAAAGGCGAGCGACGAAAGGAACCGGGATTATGGCGTCGGCAAGCGGCGAAAGCCTTGAAAAATTGGAAGATATGATCGTGCGTGCGGCGGAATCGACCGCCGCCCATGTGCGCGCAGCGAAAGCCGCCATCACCTCCGTGATCTTCGGCCAGGACATCGTGGTCGAGCGCGCGCTGATCACCGTGCTGTCCGGCGGCCATGCCTTGCTCGTCGGTGTTCCGGGCCTGGCCAAAACCAAGCTGGTGGAGACGATGGGCATCGCACTCGGGCTCGACGCCAAGCGCGTGCAGTTCACGCCCGATTTGATGCCGTCCGACATCCTGGGCACCGAGGTGCTGGAGGAAAGCCCGGGGGGAAAGCGCAGCTTCCGCTTCATCGCCGGCCCGGTGTTCGCGCAATTGCTGATGGCCGACGAGATCAACCGCGCCTCCCCGCGTACACAATCCGCATTGCTGCAGGCCATGCAGGAGCAGCATGTGACGGTCGCCGGCGCCCGCCACGATCTGCCCAAGCCGTTCCACGTGCTGGCGACGCAAAACCCGCTCGAGCAAGAAGGCACCTATCCGCTGCCCGAGGCGCAACTCGACCGTTTCCTGATGGAAGTGGACGTCGACTATCCCGACCAGGAGGCCGAACGCAAAATTTTGTTCGACACCACCGGTGCCGAGGCAACACAGGCCAAGGCGGCGATGACCGCCGATGAACTGATCGCCGCGCAGCGGCTGGTACGCCGGCTGCCGGTCGGCGAGTCGGTCGTGGAAGCAATCCTTAAGCTGGTGCGCTCGGCGCGTCCGGGCGCGGAAGCCGGCGACATCGGCAAGCTGATCTCTTGGGGCCCCGGCCCGCGCGCCAGCCAGGCGCTGATGCTGGCGGTGCGCGCCCGCGCGCTGCTCGAAGGCCGCTTCGCGCCGTCGGTCGACGACGTGCTCGAACTGGCCGAGCCCGTGCTCAAGCACCGCATGGCGCTGACCTTCGCCGCCCGCGCGGAAGGCGAAACCATTCCAAACGTGATCGGGCGGCTGAAAGCGCGCATCGGATAGTCCAGATGGCCGAGCCGAGGCTCAGCGATATCGAGGCGACCGCAGTACGGCAGGCAACCGGCAGCGGCCGCATACTTGCCGATGCTATGCCGCGGCTTATTCTCGAAGCGCGCCGGGTCGCCGCTACCGTCATTCATGGCCTGCACGGCCGCCGCCGCGCCGGGCCGGGTGAGAATTTCTGGCAATACCGCCGCTTCATGTCGGGCGAGCCGGCATCGAACGTCGATTGGCGGCGTTCGGCGCGTGACGATCATCTCTACGTGCGCGAGCGCGAGTGGGAAGCCTCGCACACGGTCTGGATCTGGCCAGACCGTTCGCCGTCGATGGCCTTTGCCTCCGCGCTGGTCACCGACAGCAAGCTCGAACGCGCGCTGGTGGTCGCCTTTGCTTTGGCGGAAGTGCTGGTGCAGGGCGGCGAGCGGGTCGGCATTCCGGGCCTTATGCGTCCGACCGCTAGCCGCAATGTGATCGAAAAAATGGCGCAAGCAATCCTACACGATCCGCTGGAGCGCGCGAGCCTGCCGATGTCGTTCGCACCCTCGCCGCTCGCCGAGATTGTGATGCTGTCCGACCTGTGGAGCCCGATCGGCGAGGTGCAGCAGACTATTTCGCAACTCTCCGCCACCGGCGCGCATGGTCACGTCGTGCAGATCGTCGATCCGGCCGAGGAGAGCTTCCCCTATTCGGGCCGGGTCGAATTCATCGAGCCGGAAGGCGCAGGCTCCGTCACCGCCGGCCGCGCCGAGACCTGGCGCAACGACTATCAAGGTTTGGTGGCGCGCCACCGTGGACAAATCCGCGCCGAAACCGACCGGCTGGGCTGGAGCTTCGCGGTCCACCGCACCGATCGGTCGGCCAGCGAATTGCTGCTCGTGCTGCATTCGCGCATGGGCACCCATATGCAGACCACGTCCGTGAGCAGCCGCTACACACCGATGCTTTCCGGGAGAGTGGCGTGATCGGCTCCTTGTTCGGTTCCTTGCCTCTCGGCTTTGCGCAGCCGCTGGTACTGCTCGGCCTGCTCGGACTGCCAGTTTTGTGGTGGCTGCTGCGGCTGGTGCCGCCGCGTCCGCGCCGCATCAATTTCCCACCTACCCGGCTCTTGTTCGAGATCGCGCCGAAAGAGGAAACTCCTTCGCGCACGCCGTGGTGGCTCATCCTGCTGCGGCTGACTCTGGCCGCGCTGGTCATCATCGCGGCCGCCGGTCCGCTGTGGAACCCGCCGCTCGCCACCTCGAACCCGGCAGCCCCGCTTCTGGTCATGCTCGACGACGGCTGGGGCGCGGCCGCTTCCTGGGACGCCCGGCTGCGTACAGCCGACGAGCTGCTGGGGCGCGCCGATGCCGACAATCGCGGCGTCGCACTGCTGCCGCTGTCGGAAACCGCGCGCGATCTTTCGTTGCAGGTCGCCGGCGCCGCGCGCGTACAGATCAAGCAGCTCAAGCCGAAGCCTTACACCGTCGACCGCACCGAGGCGCTGCCCATAATCGAGCGCTTCCTTAAGACCACGCCGGACGTCGAGATCGTCTGGCTCTCGGACGGCGTCGATCTCGGCAAGGGTGGCGAATTCATCGCCGGCCTGAAACGCATCGTCGGCGGCCATCCGCTCACCGTGATCGCGGGCGGCCTTCCCGTCCCACACGCACTCGCCGCCGCCGACAACGCGGCCGGCGCGCTGACGGTGAAGGTTTTGCGCGCGCAAACCGGCGGCGCCGATACCGGCTTTGTCAACGCCATCGATCTTAAAGGCTTGCCCCTCGGCGAGGGACCGTTCGCGTTCAAATCCGACGCACCTGAAGCCGAAGCGGTGATCGATCTGCCGGTCGAGATCCGCAACGACGTGGCGCGGCTGGAGATCGCCGGCGAGCGCTCGGCAGGCGCGGTGCAGTTGCTCGACAAGCGCTGGCGCCGGCGTACCGTCGGCATCGTGTCGGGCTCGGCGGCCGACCGATCGCAGCCGCTGATCGGCGCGACCTATTATCTATCACGCGCGCTCAATCCGTTCGCCGATATCCGCCTCGCCGAGGGCGTGGCGCCGGCGGAAGCGGTGAAACGTTATCTCGATCAGCATCTGCCGATGCTGATTCTCGCCGATGTCGGAAATGTCACCGAAGCGCGCGAGCGGCTCGACAAATGGATCGATAACGGCGGCGTATTGGTGCGCTTTGCCGGCCCGCATCTCGCCGGCGCCACCGACGACGACCTGGTGCCGGTGAAGCTCCGCCGCGGCGGGCGCATTCTGGGCGGCAGCTTGAGCTGGGAAAAGCCGCAACTGCTCGCCGCCTTCGCGCGCGAAGGCCCCTTCGCGGGCATGCCGGTGCCGAACGATGTCACGGTCACCCGCCAGGTGCTAGCCGAGCCAGATTCGCAGCTCTCCGACCGTACCTGGGCAACGCTCGCCGATGGCACGCCGCTGGTCACCGCCCAGCGCTACGGCAAGGGGTTGCTGGTACTGTTTCATGTGACCGCCGACACCCGCTGGTCGGACCTGCCGCTGTCGGGCTCCTTCGTCGACATGCTCAAGCGCATCGTCGCGCTCGCGAACTCGACCGCGACCGCCGACAGCGACAGCGCCGGCGAGGCCAGCGCCGCCACCGGCCACGCCAACCAGGCAGTACCGGCGACCCGCGTGCTCGACGGCTTCGGCGCCTTCTCGCCACCGCCGCCAACGGCGCGCCCGATTCCTGCCAATTTC
>DAIMKK010000028.1:6934-13360 GCA_036721745.1 Pseudolabrys sp.
GCGCCCAGCGATCGCCCGGCGCCACTCGATTTCAACCCGCTCAACGCCCGCTTCGATATCTACCGTCACGGCGAACCGCTCGATTTACGGGGCCCTATCTTCCTCGCCGCGCTGGCGCTGCTGATGCTCGACGCGCTGGTGGTGATCGCGCTCTCCGGCGGCTTTGCCAGCATGCTGGCGCGCCGGCGCGTGGCGACGACGTTACTCGCGGGTATCTTGCTAGGCGCGCTTACGATGCAGCATCCCGCACAGGCGCAGTCCGCCCAACCACAACCGCCGCAGTTGTCCGCACAGCAGCAAGACTTCGCCATGAAAGCGACGATGCAAACGCATCTCGCTTATATCGTCACCGGCGATGCCGATGTCGACGCGGTCAGCAAAGCGGGCCTACAAGGCCTCACGCTGTTTCTCGCGCAACGCACCGCGCTGGAGGCCGGCGAACCGATCGGCCTCGATCCGGCGCGTGACGAGCTCGCCTTCTTCCCACTGATCTATTGGCCGGTATCGGCGAGCGCGCCGAAACTCTCGCAGGCGGCGCTCGACCGCATCGACACCTATATGAAGCGCGGCGGCACCGTCTTGTTCGACACCCGCGACGCCATCGACGCGCCGCCCGGGCCCGGCGGCGAGATGCAAGGGCCCGGCATGGTCGCGCTGCGCTCGATCCTATCCTCGCTCGACATCCCCGAACTTCAGCCGGTGCCGCGCGATCACGTGCTCACCAAGACCTTCTTCCTGCTGCGCGACTTCCCGGGCCGCTTCACGACCGGCCAGCTTTGGGTCGAGGCGTTGCCGGAGGAACCCGAGGAAGACGTCAACCGCCCGGCGCGCGCCGGCGACGGCGTATCTTCGATCCTGATCACCTCGAACGATCTCGCCGGCGCCTGGGCCATGCGCCCGGACGGTCAGCCGATGCTGCCGCTGGTGCCGGGCGAGCCGCGTCAGCGTGAATTCGCCTTCCGCGCCGGCGTCAACATCGTGATGTACGCGCTCACCGGCAACTACAAGACCGACCAAGTGCATATTCCGGCGCTGCTCGAACGGCTGGGGCAATAGGATCTACTATTGACAATAGTAACTTCATATGAAATCTTACTATCGCCCGAAGCGATAGGAGTCCGTCATGAGCAAATATGAGTCCTTGCCCCAGTTCCTTGGCTCGGCGCACTGCTCGACTAAACGAATGAGCTTTGCCGAGATCGAACGGGTTCTGGGGTTCAAGCTGCCGAAGAGCGCCTATGAACATGAAGCGTGGTGGAGCAACAATGCGACCGGCCACTCGCATGCACGCGCTTGGCTGCAAGCTGGCTGGCGCACCGAGGATGTAGACCTCGCAGGGCACAAGGTTACGTTTCAACGTTCGACGAAATCTTCGGTCCCCACGACCTCACCCAAACGCGATCCTTGGGGATGCATGGCGGGTACTGTCACTTTCATGCCGGGCGTCGATTTAACCAAACCAACTGGAGAGAATTGGAACGCTGAAGAAGGGCGGGTACTCAATGAGTGAACTCCTGCTCGACACATGCGCGCTGCTCTGGCTGGCGAACGGTGCAGAGATGACGTCGGAGTCACGTGACGCTCTCGCCAGTCGAAATCTCCATGTGTCTCCGATAAGCGCATGGGAAATCGCCAATTTGGTGCGCAAATGCCGTCTCGCCATCACCTTGCCGGTAGCACGTTGGTTCCGACAGACGACTGACAAAATGGCTGCCGGAACGCCGCAATTGACGGTCGAGATACTGTCAGACTCCTGCGATCTGCCGGGCTCGCCACCGGATGATCCGGCTGACCGCATTATTATTGCGACGGCGCGGGAATCTGACATGACCATCGTGACGCGCGATAAGGAAATTCTCGAATACTCGCGCGCCGGACACGTGCGCACATTGGTGTGTTGACCATGAATCTCGGCATCTCATTCGCTCCGCTGGTGCCGGCCTACGTCGTGTGGGCGGCCTTCGGCGCGGCTTTTCTGATTTCGGTCGTATTGCTGCTGGCGCGCAGCCGCGGCGCTGCGACGCGCGCGCTGGCGCTTGGACTGATGGTGCTGGCGCTCACAAACCCGTCGTTCACGCGCGAGGACCGCGATCCGATCCCCTCAGTCGCCGCCGTCATCGTCGACAAGAGCCCAAGCCAGAATTTCGGCGACCGTAACGCGCAGACGGAAGCCGCGCGGGCGAGCCTGGTCGAGCGGCTCAAGCGCATTCCCGGCCTGGAAGTACGCGTCGCCGAAGCGGGCGCAGCGGACGGTGAGACCGACGGCACGCGACTATTCTCGGCTCTGTCCGCGACGCTTGCCGACGTGCCGCCCGACCGCGTCGCCGGCGCCATCATGATTACCGACGGCCGCGTGCACGACGTGCCGGCCAATGCGGCAGCGCTCGGATTTGCCGCTCCGTTGCATGCGTTGATCACCGGCCACCCCGACGAGATCGACCGCCGCGTCGTCCTAACGCAAACTCCGCGCTTCGGCATTGTCGGACAATCGCAGACCATCGGCTTTCGCATCGAGGATCAGGGCGCCAAGGCAGGCAGCGCGCATGTCACCGTGCGGCGCGATGGTGACGTTGTGGAACAGCGCACCGTCCCGGTGGGCGCCGACGTCAAGGTCAAGGTGCCGATCCCGCACGCAGGCGCTAATATCGTCGAGGTCGAGGCTTCGCCGCTCGACGGCGAGCTTACGCAAGTCAACAACCGGGCGGTAATTTCGATCGACGGCGTGCGCGACAAGCTGCGCGTGCTGCTGGTGTCGGGCGAACCGCATGCCGGCGAGCGCACCTGGCGTAATCTGCTGAAATCCGACGCCTCGGTCGACCTGGTGCATTTCACCATTCTGCGTCCCCCGGAAAAACAGGACGGCACACCGATCAATGAGCTCTCGCTGATCGCGTTTCCGACCCGCGAGCTGTTTCAGCAGAAAATCTCCGAATTCCAACTCATTATCTTCGACCGCTACGCGCGGCAAGGCGTGCTGCCGATGATCTATTTCGACAACATCGCCAAATACGTGCGCGACGGCGGCGCCGTGATGATCGCCGCCGGCCCCGATTACGCCAGCCCGACCAGCATCTGGCGCACGCCGCTCGACGTGATCCTGCCAGCGGAACCGAGCGGCGAGGTCACCGAACGGCCGTTCCAGGCGACGCTTACCGAGGCCGGCAAGCGCCACCCGGTAACGCGCGGGCTCGAGGGCTCGCAGAGCGATCCGCCGCATTGGAGCCAATGGTTCCGGCTGGTCGACGTCAAGCGCGCCACGGGCACCAGTATTATGCAGGGTCCCGATGGCAAGCCGCTCTTGGTGCTGGCGCGCGAGGGCGAGGGCCGCGTGGCGCTGCTCTTGTCCGACCACATCTGGCTGTGGGCGCGCGGCTACGAAGGCGGCGGGCCGCATCTCGATCTGCTGCGGCGGCTGTCGCATTGGCTGATGAAGCAGCCCGAGTTGGAAGAGGAAGCGCTGCGCCTGATCGTCAAGGGCCACGCTATCACCGTGCAACGCCAAACCATGGCCGACAGCGTCAACGAAGTGACGCTCACCTCGCCGACCGGCGCTAGCCGTACGCTCAACCTGCAATCAGTCGAGCCGGGCGTATGGCGTGCCGAGGTCACCGCCAACGAGCTCGGGCTCTGGCGCGCGACCGACGGCAAGCTCACCGCGCTCGCCAATGTCGGACCAGCCAACCCACGTGAATTCGCCGAAGTAACGTCAACCACCGACGTATTGAAGACGCTCACCGCCGCCACCGGCGGCGACGCACGGCGGCTGGCGATCGGCAACAGGCTCGACGTTCCGCGCGTGGTGCCGGTGCGCACCTCGACGACGTTCAAGGGCGAGGACTGGATCGGCCTGAGGATGCGCGAGGTCAGCGTGGTGCGCGGCATCGGCGTGCTGCCGATCTTCGCCGGACTGATCGGGCTATTGCTGCTGGTCGGCTCGCTCGCCGCGACCTGGGCGAGAGAGGGCCGTTAAACTTTTTTACGTTTGCGCATAATCTTTTCCGAAAACCGGTTCCCACTTTTCGGGATCATGCGCGTTCCCAGTCGGGTCTGATCATTCCGCTGACGCCCTCGAAGGCGCTGGGTTTTAGTTCCGAGACCAGCAAGCGCGACGGGTCGACCGGTCCCGGCATTTTCACCCGGCCTTTCGGGATGCGCTTGAAGCCAGACTTGCGGTAAAAAGGCTCGTCGCCGACCAGCACCATCAATGGATGCCCCGCAGCTTTGGCGTCCTTCAACGCGCGCTCGATCAGCGCTGAGCCGACGCCGCGCCGGCGAAACGGCGGTTCGACCGTGAGCGGCCCCAGCAGCAGCGCCGGGGTCTCGTCGATGCAGATCGGCGTCAGCCGCACCGAGCCGACCAGCAGCGAGCCGATGCGCGCGGTGAACGACAGCTCGAGCATATGCCCGCGGCCCTCGCGCACGCGATAGGCGCTGCGCACATAGCGGCCGGGGCCGAAGGTGCGCTCATGCAACCGCTCGACCGCCAGCGCGTCGCCGGCCGTTTCTTGCAGAATTGTCAGCGCAAGTTCGCTCATGACCCCTAAACCGCCGGCGCCGGCACGGACACATGCCCGGCCCCGCTAGGCGGTGCCGATTAGCACTTAGGCCGATCAAGGTCCATCGCCGTAGCGATTTGCGCCTCGATCGCCTAGATGATAGCGGCAAAGGCGGAGGTTATCGGCATGGGACAGCTGGTTGACGGCGTTTGGCAGCAGGACGGCGTGCGCACCAAAGACGGCCAATTCATCCGGCCGACCACCCGTTTCCGCAATTGGGTCACCCCCGATGGCAGCGCCGGCCCCTCCGGCGAAGGCAGCTTTGCCGCGCAAGCCGGCCGCTATCACCTCTATGTTTCGCTCGCCTGCCCCTGGGCGCACCGCACCGTCATCTTCCGCAAGCTGAAGGGTCTCGAAAACGTCATCTCGCTGTCGGTGGTGTCGCCCGACATGCTCAAGGACGGCTGGACCTTCAACAAGGACGAGGGCTCGTCCGGCGACAACGTCAACGGCAAGAGCAAACTCAGCGAAATCTACCTGCTGACCGACGCGCGCTATTCCGGCCGCGTCAGCGTGCCGGTGCTGTGGGACAAGCAGCGCAAAACGATCGTCAACAACGAGTCGCCGGAAATCATCCGCATGCTCAATTCGGCATTCGACGCCTTCACCAACATCCACGCCGACTTTTATCCGGAAAATCTGCGCGCCGAGATCGACCGCATCAACGATCTGGTTTATCCCAACATCAACAACGGCGTCTATCGCGCCGGCTTCGCGACATCACAGGCCGCCTACGAAACGGCGTTCCGCGGCGTTTTCGACACGCTCGATGAAATGGAACAGCTTCTGTCGCAGCACCGCTATCTGGTCGGCAATACGATTACCGAGGCCGACTGGCGGTTGTTCTGCACGCTGATCCGTTTCGACGCCGTCTATTATTCGCACTTCAAGTGCAACTGGCGGCGCATCTCCGAATATCCGAACCTGTCGAATTACGTGCGCGATCTCTATCAGGTGCCGGGCGTGGCCGAGACCGTGAGCCTGCAACAGATCAAGCGGCACTATTACGGCAGCCAGCGGCAGGTGAACCCGACCGGGATCGTGCCGGTCGGCCCGCAGCTCGACTTCGCCGCACTGCACGACCGGGCGCGGTTCGGCTAGCCGCCCTTGCGCACCCGCGCGAGCGTGATCCTTCCCCTCGCCCGCTTGATCTCGCCACTGCGTTCGAGCGCGGCCAGCGTGCGGTAGAGCGCTTCGTGGGTGAGGCCTAGTTCGGCGGCAAGATCCTTGAGCGTGCCTTGCAGATCGACGGTGCGGCCGTCGGCGCCGACATTTACTTTAAGAAAATGGCGGATGCGCTCGCGCGCGGAGCGGATGTTGCGCTGTTCGATGCGCGTGCGCAGGTTCATCACCTGATGCGCCAGCGTCGCGGTGAAGGCCTGCGCGGCTTTCGGGTCCTTGTCGAATGCGGCCAGCAGCGCCGCTTTCGGATAGATGCGCACCGTCGCGTCGGTGCTGGCGATGGCGTCACAGTGATAGGCCGACGAAAACAGCGACGCCTCGGCCAGCGTCTCGCCCGGGCCGGCGACGTAGAGAATGACTTCGTGGCCGGCGCGGTCGACGCGCGCCAGCCGCACGCGGCCGGCGAGAACTTCGCAAAGGCCCGTGGTCTTGTCGCCGAGTCGGAACAGCGCCTCGCCGGATTTCAATTTCCGGTCAATCGCCGCGGCGCGCACCGTAGCGGGGAGCCAATTTTTGTCCGGCATGATTTGCCTCACCACAACTCGCTCACAGCCCGTCTATCACCGATTCAATTGTCAAACAGCCATCTCACTTTGTCATTCCGGGACGGCGTGTTTGCGCCGGACCCAGAATCCAGAGCGACACGCTGTGCCTGCATCTCTGGATTCCGGTTTCGCTTGCTATAGCG
>DAIMKK010000029.1:0-11791 GCA_036721745.1 Pseudolabrys sp.
GTGCTGGTGACCAGCCACGGGTTTCGCGGCGCCTATCTCGGCTCCAGTCACGGCATCGCGATGACCGCGATCGCCGGCACCGGCACCGGCATGGAGCGCGATTACGATTATTCGAGCGTGCGGCATGCCGCCGATCTCGATACGCCCGAGAAGATCGGCCGCACTGCGGGGATGCGCGCGGTCGAGCGGCTCAATCCGCGCAAAGTGTCCACCCGCAAGGTACCGGTGGTGTTCGATCCACGCGTCGCCGGCTCGCTGGTCTCGCACCTCGCCAGCGCCGCCAACGGCGCTTCGGTCGCGCGCAAGACCAGTTTCCTGCGCGACAAGATGGGCCAAAAACTATTCGCCGACGGCATCCGCATCATCGACGATCCGCGGCGCTTGCGCGGTCTGCGCTCGCATCCGTTCGACGGCGAAGGCGTCGCGGGCAAGAAACTCGCGCTGGTCGACGACGGGGTCTTGCGCTCCTGGATTCTCGACTGCTCGACCGCGCGCGAGCTCGGGCTCGTCACCACCGGCCATGCCAGCCGCGGCGTGTCCTCGGTGCCCTCGCCGGGCGCCAGCAACTTGCATCTGGAGGCAGGGAGCGTGAGCCCGCAGGCGCTGATCGCCGACATCAAGGACGGCTTCTACGTCACCGATCTGATCGGCATGGGCGTGAATATGGTGACTGGCGACTATAGCCGCGGCGCCTCCGGTTTCTGGATCGAGAACGGTGAGCGCACGTATCCGGTGAGCGAGGTCACCATCGCCGGCCATCTCGTCGATATCTTCCGCACGCTCAGGCCCGCCGACGATCTCGAGTTCCGCTACGGCACCAACGCGCCGACCGTCCGGATCGAGGGCCTCACCGTTGCCGGGCAGTAATCCTTCAGCGTTGCGCGCGCCGCTCGAAGCCGTGATGCGCGAGGCCGGCGACCTGGCGCGCGCGATCGAGCGCGGCGGTTACAAGCATTGGACCAAAGGCGATGACAATTCGCCGGTGAGCGAAGGCGACATCGCGGTCAACGATCTATTGCACGCGCGCCTGCGCGATCTTGTGCCCGGCGCCGGCTGGCTGTCGGAAGAGACCGTGGATCTGCCCGACGGTAGCTTGCCACTGGCCTGGGTCGTGGACCCGATCGACGGCACCCGCGCCTATATCTCGGGCCGCGCCGACTGGACCATCTCGGTGGCGCTGGTGGAGAACGAACGGCCGGTATTGGCCGCGCTCTTTGCGCCGGTGACCAACGAGATGTTCCTCGCGGCTCAAGGTGGGGGCGCCGTACTCAACAGCGCTGCCATCGCGGCGAGCCGCGGCGGGACGCTCGAACGCGCCAAGCTCGCCGGTCCCAAACGCTATCTCGAAAAGCTCGCCGACCTTGACCCCAGCATTTTAACCCAGCCCAGGGTACATTCGCTCGCGCTGCGGCTTGCGCGCGTCGCGCATGGCGGCCTCGACGCCGCCTGCGTTTCACCCGGCAGCCATGACTGGGATCTTGCCGCTGCCGACCTTCTGGTACACGAAGCCGGTGGGTTGTTCACCGATTTTGCCGGCCATCCGCTGCGATACCGTGCCCCGCACAGTGCGCATGGTGCGCTGATCGCCGCCGGTTCCGCCCGCCACGGCACGCTGATCGATCTGCTGCACGACCGCCGCGGCGAGTTTGCATAAAGTCGGCCCGTAGCTTAATCCACGGCACCGTATGTTTTATTTCATCGTCCCCCGCACCGCCCGCGCGATTCCCGCTACGCCGGCCGGGGCGGCGTGCTGAGCAGGTCCTGATGCCTTCATTCAAGCGGATCGCCGCTTCGCCCGCCTTCCAGGATGCCGTTGCAACGGCGGGAGCGTGGTATCTGCGGCTGGTCTGGAACAGCACACGATGCATCGTCGAGCCGGCGACGATCTACGAGACGGCCGAGCAGCCGATCATTATCGGGCTTTGGCACGGCCAGCACTTCGTGGCGCCGTTCATCAAACGCAAGGGCGATCATTTTCCCGCCAAGGTGCTGATTTCGCGCCACCGCGACGGCGAGATCAACGCGCGTGCCGCCGAGAAGCTCGGCATCGAGACGATCCGCGGCTCCGGCGCGCATAACGGCGAATTCAACCGCAAGGGCGGCGCCGCCGCGTTCAGCGAAATGCTCGAGGCGCTGGCGCAAGGCTACAATATCGCGCTCACTGCCGACGTGCCGAAGGTGGCGCGCGTGGCCGGGATGGGCATTGTGAAGCTGGCGCAGCATTCGGGGCGGCCGATCTATGCGGGGGCATTGGCGACGCAGCATCGCATTCAGCTCAACAATTGGGACCGCAGCGCGGTCAATCTGCCGTTCGGCCGCTCGGCGGTTGTGGGCAGGGGACCGATCTATGTGCCCTCCGATGCCGACGACGCGGCGCTAGAGACGGCGCGGCGCAACGTTGAAAATTCGCTCAACGCGGCGACCGCGCGCGCCTACGAGATCGTCGACGGCAAAGGGAGCACGCTGTCGTGAGTAACCGGTTGCCGGCAATGCTGCGCGGCTACCGGCTGTTTTCCGCAGCGATGGGGCCGCTGACGCCGCTGTTTCTGGCGCGGCGACTGCGACACGGCAAAGAGCATATCTTGCGCGTCCCTGAACGGCGCGGCGTCAGCGTCGTGGCACGCCCGCCCGGGCCGCTGGTCTGGCTGCATGGCGCGAGCATCGGCGAATTGATCAGCGTGTTGCCGCTGATCGAGCGCATCCACGCGCGCGGGATCAACGTGTTGGTGACCTCCGGCACCGTCACCTCCGGCGGGCTTGCCGAGCAACGGCTGCCACGCGGCGTCATCCATCAATTCGTGCCGATCGACGTGCCGATGTTCGTGCGCCGTTTCCTCGACAATTGGCAGCCCGATCTCGCGCTGTTCGTGGAATCCGAACTGTGGCCGAACATCATGATCGAGACGTCGCGGCGCGGCGTACCGATGATCCTGGTCAACGGCAGGCTGTCGGAGAATTCGTTTCGGCGCTGGCGGCTTTTCCCCGTGACGATCGGCAACTTGCTGGGCCGGCTCGATCTCTGCTTGGCGCGCACGCCGGCCGACGCCGAGCGGCTCGGCGAGCTGGGCGCCCCGCACGTCGTCACCACCGGCGATCTCAAGCTCGACGGGCCGGCGCCACCCGCCGACGCCGCCAAGATGGCGGCGCTCAAGAGCGCGATCGGCGGCCGGGCGATCATCGCGGCGGCATCCACGCATGCCGGCGAGGAAGCCGCCATGAACGACGCGCACCAGAGTCTGCGCGCGAACTTCCCCGGCCTGCTGACGCTCATCGCGCCGCGCCATCCCGAACGCGGCATCGAAGTCGCCGAAATCGCGCGCGCCGCCGGACTGAAGGTCCGTTTGCGCTCGCGCGGCGAACTGCCCGATGCGACCACCGACATTTATGTTGCCGACACCGTGGGCGAACTCGGCCTCATCTACCGTCTGGCGCCGATCGTTTTCGTCGGTGGCTCGCTGGTCGAACATGGCGGGCAAAATCCGATCGAACCTGCCAAGCTCGGCGCCGCCATTTTGCACGGGCCGCATGTCAGGAATTTCGCGGAAATCTACGCCGCGCTCGACCTTGCGCAAGGCGCCGAGCCGGTCGCGGATGCCCGCAAGCTCACTGCCGGTTTCGCCGTGCTGCTGGCGCAAACCGAAAAGCGCGTCCGCGTCGCCGAGGCCGCGCGCGTGACCGTGGAACGCCTGAGCGGCGCGCTTGAGCGTACCTTGCATTCGCTTGAGCCCTATCTGATGCAGCTCGGCCTGCAGCAGCGAGCCGACAATGCGTGAGCCGGCCTTCTGGTGGCGGAAGCCCGCGTTTGCTGCGGCCCTATTGACGCCGGCCGCCGCTTGCTACGGCGCGATCGCCGCGCGGCGGATGATGCGGCCCGGCGCACGCGCGGCCGTGCCGGTACTGTGTGTCGGCAATTTCACGCATGGCGGGGCCGGCAAGACGCCGGCCGTGATGGCCATCGCGAAAATGCTGCAGCAAGCCGGTGAGCGGGTGTTCTGTCTCAGCCGCGGTTACGGCGGCAACTTGCCGGGACCGAAACAAGTGGACGCGAAAGTAGACGGCGCCGCGCAAGTCGGCGACGAGGCGCTGCTGCTGGCGCGCGTGGCGCCGACTGTGGTTTCGCGCGACCGCGTGGCGGGCGCCGCAGCTACAGTCGCGGCAGGTGCCGGCGTCATCATCATGGACGACGGCCTGCAGAATGCCTCGCTCGCCAAGGATTTTACGTTAGCGGTGGTCGACGGACGGCGCGGCCTCGGCAATGCGCGCGTATTTCCCGCCGGGCCGTTGCGGGCGCCGCTTGATGCGCAGCTTGCATGCACCGACGCGCTGCTGGTGATCGCAGACGGCGAGGGCACGCGTGATATCACCGCCGCATCCGGCCTGCCGATTTTTCACGGACGCTTGTCGGCGGACCCTGCGGCCATCGCGGAGTTAAAAGCGCGCAAGGTGCTGGCCTTCGCCGGCATCGGCGATCCGGACAAATTTTTCGCGACCGTCACGCAAGCCGGCATCGAGATTGCCGAGTGCCAGGCCTTTCCCGACCATCACCGCTTCACCGCCGAGGAGGCAGCCGACTTGATCATGCGCGCCGAGCACGACGGGCTCGCGCTGCTGACCACCGAGAAGGACCGCGCGCGCATGGCGGGCGCGCCGCTGCTGGCGGCGCTCGCCGAAAAGACGCATGTGCTGCCGGTAACGCTGATGGTGGACGAAGCGGACGAATTGCGGAAATTGGTGCTGGCGAAGCTGCGGCGCTAGCTATTTTCCGGCCTGCGGCTGCAGGCGCTGCAAAACCGCCTGCGGCGAGGCATAGGCCTCCTGCCGATCGACGCTCCAGTATTTGAGTTCCTCTAGCGGAATCGGAACGCCGGTCACCGCGCAGCGCACGAAGGCGCCGGGACGCACCACGCGGAAATCGCCGTCGAGGTATTTCACTTCGGCCTCGCCGCTCATCGGCGAATTGCGGTCGTAGCGGTTGAGCAAAAGTAGCCTCCTGGGACGTCCGGCGCGGCAATGGCCAAAGATAAGGCTTCGACGCCGTTCGCGAAACCCCAAACCCGCGCTTTTCGGCTAAGACCCGAACAAACTGCCCTGCCCGCCGGGACCGCTGCCGCCGCGCGGCTTTGGCGCGGGCTTCGCCTTCGGTGCAGGCGGCGGAGCGCCCTCGCCGTCGGCGGTGGCGCCGACGCGGCCGTCGGAGAATTCGATATCGAGCCGCATGCGGCCGGTGACTGCGGCGGCCGAGCGCAGCGGATGCCCCTCGCCGTCGCGCACCAGCGCGAAACCGCGCGCGAGCACGCCGTGATACGAAAAAGCGGCGAGCAATTGTCCGGCGGCGAGCACGCGATCAGCGCGGCGCTGCAGATAGTTCCGCTGGGCGAGTTTGCCGCGCTTTGCGGTGGCGACAATAATTTCGCTTGAGCGCGCCAGCCGCAACTTCAACAGCCTCGGTGACAGCTTGGTGGCAACCCGCGTGAATTGGGTGCGATGCAGTTGCGCATTCGCATGCAAAGCGCGCGGCAAACGTTTCGCCAGCGTGTCCAGGCGCTGACGCGGATCGGCCAGCAATTCATCGCGCGCCGGCAGCGCACGCGTGGCCGCGCGCAGTTCGGTACGCCGCACCTCCATACTGCGCTGCCACGAGCCGATCTGCCGCGCCGAGAGCGCGGCGATCTGCGCCAGCAGTTCGTTGCGCACCGGCACCGCCATCTCGGCGGCGGCGGTCGGCGTCGGCGCGCGGCGGTCGGAGGCGAAATCGATCAGCGTGATGTCGGTCTCGTGGCCGACCGCCGAGATGAGCGGGATCATGCTCTCGGCCGCCGCCCTGACCACGATCTCCTCGTTGAACGACCAGAGGTCCTCGAGCGAGCCGCCGCCGCGCGCCACGATGATCAGGTCCGGCCGCGGCAGCGCGCCGCGCGCGGGCAACGCATTGAAGCCCTTGATGGCGTTCGCCACCTCGGCAGCCGACGCCTCGCCCTGCACGCGCACCGGCCACACCAGCACGCGGCGTGGAAATCGATCGGCCAGGCGATGCAGAATGTCGCGGATCACGGCCCCCGTGGGTGAGGTGACGACGCCGATTACGTCCGGCAAAAACGGCAGCAACTGCTTGCGCGCCTCGTCGAACAGACCTTCGGCGGCGAGCTTCTTCTTGCGCTCCTCCAGAAGCTTCATCAGCGCGCCGACGCCGGCGGGCTCCAGCGTGTCGATAACGATCTGGTATTTCGACGAACCGGCGAAGGTGGTGAGCTTGCCGGAGACAATCACATCAAGTCCCTCCTCGGGCTTGACGCGCATGCGGCCGTAGACGCCCTTCCAGATCACGCCTTCGAGCACCGCCCGGTCGTCCTTGAGGCGGAAATAGACGTGGCCGGAGGGCGACGGCCCCTTGAAGCCCGACACCTCGCCGCGCAACCGCACATAGCCGTAGGCGTCCTCGACGGTCTTGCGCAGCGCCGCCGACAGCTCGGAGACGGTCCATTCCGGCAAATTGACACGCGGCGCGCCGTCGTCCGGACGCGCCTCCGCCTCTTCGGTGATTCTGCTGCGAGCCATGCAGTACCCGTATACGACCAACGCCCGGTGCGGGGAACACCCGGTCGCTACAGCAACCTCCCGTCAACCCTTTTGGCACATCTTGGCGCCCGGAGACGACTGTCATGACCAATCCGCTCGAGCGCGAAGTCGAGAATGCCCGGGTGCGGGTGCGCTGCCCGGAGTGCCGCACGACCTTTCACGAACGGCTCAACCGCGTGATCCACGGCGACCGCGTGAGCTGCCCGACCTGCCATGAAGAGATGCATTTCCACGGCATCGGCCACATCCACGAGCATGACAGCGTCGAGGCCTACATCCACCACGTGGAAGAGCACACCAACCGTCCGCACTTCTCGCTCAGCCGCTAAGCGCGCGGGCAAGCTTCAGCGACCGCGCGTCCCTGTCGACAAACGGCCATTGCCCCCTTGTCGTCCTATTCCCCGCCCGCTAACCCACAACGGTAGCGGGCGGATGCATTATGAATATCCTGATCCTCGGTTCCGGCGGCCGCGAGCACGCGCTGGCTTGGAAAATGGCAGCAAGCCCGCTTGCCGATACGCTTTATTGCGCGCCCGGCAATGCCGGCATCGCGCGCGAGGCGCAGTGCGTGGCGCTTGACCTTGCCGACCACAAAGCGGTGATCGCGTTCTGCCTGGCGAACAAGATCGACCTGGTCGTGGTCGGGCCCGAAGTGCCGCTGGTCGCCGGCATCGCCGACGATCTTGAGGGCGCCGGGATCAAGACCTTCGGCCCGTCAAAATGGGCGGCGCGGCTGGAAGGCTCGAAAGGCTTCACCAAGGATCTTTGCAAGGCCAACAAGATTCCGACCGCCGGCTATGAGCGCTTCAAGGGCGCGGCGGCGGCCAAGGATTACGTGCGGCGCAAAGGCGCGCCGATCGTGGTGAAGGCCGACGGGCTCGCCGCCGGCAAGGGCGTGGTGGTGGCGGAAACCGTTGCGGAAGCCGAAGCCGCCATCGACATGATGTTTACCGGCGGCCTGGGCAAACCGGCCTGGGAAATCGTGGTCGAGGATTGTCTCGTCGGCGAGGAAGCCTCGTTCTTCGCGCTATGCGACGGCGAGACCGCGATCGCGCTGGCGTCGGCGCAGGACCATAAGCGCGTGGGTGACGGCGACAAAGGGCCGAATACCGGCGGCATGGGCGCCTATTCGCCGGCGCCGATCATGACGGCGGAGATGAATGATCGGGTCATGAACGAGATCATTCATCCGACCGTGCGGGCCATGAAGGCGATGGGCGCGCCCTATAAAGGCGTGCTGTTCGCCGGCCTGATGATCACCAAGGATGGACCGCAGCTGATCGAATACAATGTCCGTTTCGGCGATCCGGAATGCCAGGTGCTGATGCTGCGCCTGATGTCCGATCTGGTTCCGGCGCTGCTCGCCGCCCGCGACGGCCAATTGAAGAAATTCGACCTGCGTTGGTATGACGACGCCGCGCTCACCGTGGTGATGGCGGCCAAGGGCTATCCGGGAAATTATGAGCGCGGCACTTTGATCGAAGGACTCGATGCGGCGGCGCAAGTCGAGGGCGTCGAAATCTTCCACGCCGGCACCAAAGCCGAGGCGAACCGCATTCTTGCGAACGGTGGGCGCGTGCTCAATGTTTGCGCGCGCGGCAAAAGCGTGCGCGATGCGCAGCAGCGTGCCTATGCCGCCGTCGATAAAATCAAATGGCCGGACGGATTTTGCCGCCGCGACATCGGCTGGCAAGCGGTGAAAAGAGAAACCTGATATTGACGAGAGAGACACGCCGGAGACCCCCATGCATCCCGTGCTGCGGCTTTATGAAGACGTCCTCTCCAGCGCTGAGAATGTCGAATTCCAGCTGCCGCCGCTGCCGCGCTTCATCTTCGTGGTGCATGGGTCTGCCACCATCGGCGGCCAAGCCGTGAGCGAAGGCGAAGCCTGGCAGGGGGAAGGCACCGCGCTCGTAAAGCCCGGCGCGGGCGGCGTGACTTGCTGGCGCTGGGAGCTATCCCGCGGCGACCACGGCTCAACGGTCGCCAGCGCGCCCGGCATGATCTCGCACGAGAAGCTGACGGCCTACCTGGAAACCTTGCCGAAGGGCGAACTGCTGATGCGCGGCGACAGCGTGGGTTTCCCGCCCGGCGGTGTCGCCTATCGGCACCGGCACCAGGGGCCGGGCATCCGCTGCCTGATCGAGGGCGGCATCCGCATCGACACCCACGGCCGCTCGACCTCGTATGGCCCGGGCGGCGCCTGGTACGAGACCGGGATCGATCCGGTGTTCGCGCAATCCGCGACCGACAAGCCGAGCCGTTTCATCCGCTTGATGATCCTGCCGCGTGCGCTCGCCGGCAAAAGCTCGATCGAGTATCTCAACGAGGACGACAAGGCGAAGCCGAAGACGCAGCAGTATAAGATCTACGCCGACGCGCCGATTTCATTCGACGCCGCACGCAAGTAGCGCGCCGGATCGATGACCCTCGACCGCCAACAGGCTTTTTCCGGCACCAAGGAGGCGGCGCCCGCGTTGCGGCTCGATAGCGCGCGGCTGGAAAACTATTTGTCGGCGCAAGTGAAAGACTTCGCCGGTCCACTCACGGTCAAGCAATTCAAGGGCGGCCAGTCGAACCCGACGTATCTCTTGGAAACGCCGGCGCGGCGTTACGTGTTGCGCCGCAAGCCGCCGGGCAAGCTGCTGCCCTCAGCGCATGCGGTCGACCGCGAATATCGCGTGATCCGCGCGCTGCATGCGCAAAAATTTCCGGTGGCGGAGCCGCTGGTTTATTGCGCGGACGAAAGCGTCGCGGGCACGCCGTTTTACGTGATGAGCTTTGCCGATGGCCGCGTGTTCTGGGAGCCGCAAATGCCCGGCTCCAATCCCGCCGAGCGCACCGCGGTCTACGATGCGATGAACGATACGATCGCGCGCCTGCATGCGTTCGATCCGGCAAAAATCGGATTGGTCGATTTCGGCCGCGGCGAAAACTACGTCGCGCGCCAGGTTGAGCGCTGGTCGAAGCAGTACCGCGCCTCGGAAACCGAAAAGCTCGACGCCATGGAGCGCTTGATCGAATGGCTGCCTGGACACATTCCGCCCAGCGGGCCGCCGCGCCTGGTGCATGGCGATTATCGGCTGGACAATCTCATCGTCGCGAATGACGCGCCTAAAATTCTCGCCGTGCTCGACTGGGAATTGTCCACCCTCGGCGATCCGCTCGCCGATTTCACCTATCATTTGATGGCCTGGCACATGCCACATTCGGAGAGCGCGGCCGGCACCGCCTCGCTGATCGGGCACGATCTCAAAGCGCTCGGCATTCCCTCGATGGCGGATTACGTCGAGGCTTACGTTGCGCGCACCGGGCTCGATCCGCGCCCGCATTTGCCGGCCTATCTCGCCTATAATTTCTTCCGCATCGCCGCCATTTTGCAGGGCATCATCGGGCGCGTGCGCGACGGCACCGCGACATCCGAATTCGCCCCGGCCAAGGCCGAAATGGTCCGCCCGCTCGCCGACCGAGCGTGGGAATTCGCGCGCGAAGCCGGGGCGCGCTGACCGTTAGGGTCAACAAAACCTTTCATGGCAACAGCGTATTTCGCGCATGCGCGCTGGGCAAAATTGAGAACTACCCTGGTAGGGTGGCCGCGCTATGAGAAAAACCTCCATCAGCCACGCGGGCAGCCTTGGCGTTCGGATCGTCACGCCGAAGATCGCACTATCGCCAAAGCGGCAGCCGCCACGGCCGACCAAAGAACGCGACGGCGACTTGGCCGAGCAGGCGCCGCCGCCGCCCGGCATGGGCAAGCTGTTGGACAAGACCGTTTAGTCACCGCCTCGCCTGGAAGAAATCCTTCAGCAACTGCGCGCATTCGCTCTCGTTGATGCCGCCATAGACTTCAGGCCGGTGATGACAGGTGGCTTGCGCAAAGAACCGTACGCCGTTTTCCACCGCTCCGCCCTTTGGATCGCTCGCGCCGAAATAAAGCCGCCGAATGCGCGCAAAGGCCAGCGCCGCCGCGCACATGGCGCAGGGCTCCAGCGTGACATAGAGATCGCAGTCGGATAGGCGCTCGCTACCCAATGCGACCGCGGCCTGCTGGATTGCCAGCATTTCGGCGTGCGCCGTGGGATCGCGATCTGAAATCGTTCGGTTACCCGCGCGCGAAACCACCGCGCCGTCGCGCACGATGACGCAGCCGACCGGCACCTCGCCGCGCGCAACGGCGGCGCGGGCTTCGTCGAGGGCAAGCTGCATGAAACTCGGCACGCTCGTATCGTCTCCCGAACTCTGCTATCAGGCCGCAACCTTATTGCGGCTATCAGCATGTCCGACAAGAACAATCAACAAAATCCCGGCGAACGCATCGCCAAAGTGATGGCGCGGGCGGGGCTTGCCTCGCGCCGTCAGGCGGAGGCCTGGATCGTGGCCGGACGCGTCGCCGTCAACGGCGCAGTGATTTCCTCGCCGGCGCTCAACGTGATGCCGTCCGACCGTATCGCGGTGGACGGCCAGCCGCTACCGCGGCGCGAACGCACGCGGCTGTTCCGTTACCACAAGCCGCGCGGGCTGGTGACCACGAATTCCGACCCCGAAGGGCGGCCGACCATCTTCGCCGCGCTGCCCAAGGACCTGCCACGGCTCATCAGCATCGGCCGGCTCGACATCAATACCGAAGGGCTGCTGCTGCTCACCAATGACGGCGGCTTGGCGCGCGTGCTCGAACTGCCGGCGACCGGCTGGCTGCGGCGCTATCGCGTACGCGCATTGGGGCGCGTGATGCAGCCCGCGCTCGACCGCTTGCGCGCCGGCATCACGGTTGCCGGCGTGCATTACGGGCCGATCGAGGCGACGCTCGACCGCGAACAGGGCGCCAATGTCTGGCTCACCGTAGGCATCCGCGAGGGCAAGAATCGCGAGGTGCGCAAGGTGCTGGAGACGCTCGACCTCAAGGTGAACCGGCTCATCCGCGTGGCGTTCGGGCCGTTCGAGCTGGGCGACCTCGATGAGGGCGAGGTTAAAGAGATCGAGTCGCAGGCGCTGCGCACCGAACTTGGCGAAAAGATCGTAGCTGAAGCGGGCGCGGATTTCGACGCGCCGCTGGTGGATCATACCGCGCCACCGGTCGCTCCCCGTCACCCTGAGGCGCGCACGCAGCGCAACACGAAGGATGACGAATTGACGCCGCGACGCGGGCATCCAAACGACAAGAAAAAACAACCGCGCCGCGACCGCACCGGCGGGCCGCGGCCGAAATATCCGAGAT
>DAIMKK010000029.1:11801-13181 GCA_036721745.1 Pseudolabrys sp.
CGAAGGCTATGTCCGCATCGCCTTGGTGGAAAACGAGCAGCGCATCCGCCAGGCCGCGCGCAACGTCCGCCGTTTCCTCGAGACGGCGCCGGAACAACTGCACAATGTCGTCCCTCTGGCGACGCGGCGATAGCGCATGATCCCGAAAAGTGGGAACCGGTTTTCGGATCAGATCATGCGCAAAAGGAAAAAAAGTATAAAGTATAATGCGTGTCGTGGGCGGCAGACTGCGCTCGCGCCCGATCGCCGGGCCGAAGTCGGACGGCTTGCGCCCGACCGCCGACCGCCTGCGCGAGTCGCTGTTCAATGTCCTGATGCATGCCTATGGCGACCCGGTGACCGGCGCGCGCGTGCTCGACCTGTTTGCCGGCACCGGCGCGCTCGGCATCGAGGCGATATCGCGCGGCGCGGCTTACGTGTTGTTCGTCGACGACGGCGTGCAGGCGCGCGCGCTGCTGCGCGACAACACCGAGTCGCTCGGCCTCGGCGGCGTCACCCGTATTTTCCGGCGTGACGCGACCAAGCCTGGCCCCGCGCATCCGCTCGAGCCGTTCACGCTCGCCTTTCTCGATCCGCCTTATCGCAAAGGACTGGCCGAGAAAGCTCTGGTTGCGGCGCGCGATGGCGGTTGGCTCACGCCCGGCGCGCTGATCGTGGTGGAGGAAGCGGCCGATGCAGGGTTCAAAGCGCCAAAGGGATTCGAGGAATTGGAAAGGCGCGATTACGACACCACCGAGCTGATTTTTCTGCGCAACGTGTGAGCGTCAACGCCGCCCGAACAGCCGCTCGATATCGGTGAGCTTCAACTCCACATACGTCGGCCGGCCGTGGTTGCACTGGCCGGAATTGGGCGTCTCTTCCATCTCGCGCAGCAACGCGTTCATCTCCTCCGGCTTGAGCCGGCGCCCGGCGCGCACCGAACCGTGACAAGCCATGGTGGCGGAGACGTGCAGCAGGCGGCGCTCCAATGGCAACTCGTCGTCCCATTCCGCCATGTGCTCGGCGAGATCGTGCAGCAGGCCGTTGACGTCGATCTCCCCCAGCATCGACGGCGTCTCGCGCACCGCCACCGCGCCCGGCCCGAAGGCTTCGATGGCGAGGCCGAAGCGCGCTAGCTCGCCGGCGCGCGCCACCAGACGCGCGGCGTCGGCTTCATCGAGCTCGACGATTTCCGGGATGAGCAGGATCTGCCGCGTCACGCCGGTCTGGCCGATCGCCGCCTTCATGCGCTCGTAGACGATGCGCTCGTGCGCGGCGTGCTGGTCGACGATGATCAGCCCGTCGCGCGTCTGCGACACGATATAAGTCTCGTGCACCTGCGCGCGCGCCGCCCCGAGCGGGCGCTCGATCAGCTCGGCCGCCGGCTCGAAGCTTTCGACG
>DAIMKK010000030.1:0-12957 GCA_036721745.1 Pseudolabrys sp.
TTGCGCGGCAGCGTCGAGCCGGCGGCATTGATCGCCGACTGAACGTCCTGCGCGGCGGCATCGATGTCGCGGTTGAGGTCGAATTGCAACGTCACCTGGCTGATGCCGAATGAGCTCGACGAGGTCATGACTTGCAGCGCCGGGATCTGGCCGAACTGCCGCTCCAGCGGCGCGGTCACCAGCGAGGCGATGGTGTCGGGGCTGGCGCCCGGCAACTGGGTGGTGACTTGGATGGTGGGAAAATCCACCTGCGGCAGCGCGGAAACCGGCAGCCACCAATAACCGAGCGCGCCACCCAGCATCACCGCGATGCCAAGCAAAGAGGTGGCGATCGGCCGGTGGATGAATGGGGAGGAGACGCTCATTGCTGCGGGTTCGGCCTCCCGCCGCCGGGGCGCTGGCTGCCGCGTTGCCGTGTGGGCTGCGGGGCCGCCGCCGGCGTAGCGGTGTCGCTGCCGATGGTGATCTTGCCGCCGTCGTTGAGCCGTACGAAGCCGGTAGTGACAACGCGTTCGGGCGGGGTCAGGCCGCTTTCGACCACGGTCTGCGTTTCGTCCTGCTTCTGCACGACGATGGGGCGCATCGCCACGGTGTTGTCGTCCTTGACCACGTAGACGAAGGCGCCGTTCGGGCCGCGCTGCACCGCGCCGGTCGGGATCGTCACCACGTCTTTCAGCGTGTCGATCAACAGCCGCACATTGACGAACTGCCCCGGCCAAAGCTGCAAATTGACGTTGGGAAACTCGGCTTTGAGTTTCACGGTGCCGGTGGTCTGATCGACCTGGTTGTCCACCACGCGCAAGGTGCCGCGGTCGATCACCGCGTCGCTGTCGGGGCGCTGCGCCTCGACGGCAAGCGGACCCCTGGCGAAAGCACTATTGACTTGGCCGAGCTCCTGCTGCGGCAAGTTGAACAGCACCGAGATCGGCTTGACCTGGGTGATCACTACGATCGCGGAATTGGCGTCGGAGGCGTGCACGATATTGCCTTCGTCGACCATGCGGATGCCGGTGCGCCCGTCGATCGGGGCGACGATTGTGGTGTAGCCGAGCGTCGCCTGCATGTTCTCGATCGCCGCCTGATCGGATTGCACCAGCGCGGCGAATTGTGCGACCAGCGCCCTCTGGGTGTCGGCCTGCTGTTTGTTGATGGCGTTGGTGGCCGCCAGTTTTTCATAGCGGTCGAGATCGATCTTGGCATTGGCGAGTTGCGCCGAATCCTGCGCCTTCTTGGCGATCGCCTGGTCGAGCTGCGCCTGGTAGGTGGTGGGATCGATGCGCGCCAGCACGTCGCCCTTCTTGACGTCGTCGCCTTCCTTGAAGCCGACGCTGAGCAGCTTGCCGTCGACCTGCGGGCGCACCGTCACGGTATTGAGCGCCTTGATGGTGCCGACGGCGTCGAGATAGACCGGCACGTCGGCCTTGGCGGCGGGAGCGACCAGCACCGGCACCGATCCGCCTTCCGCGCCGAAGCGGCTGCGATTCTGTTGCGGCGGCGATTTGGTGAAGACATAGACCAATGCGGCCGCGGCCACGATGACGATTACGCCGATCGCCAGGTTGCGGCGGGTGCGGCCCTTGGTCTTTGCCCAGATTTGCTTCGGCAGTTCACCGTGCATCGGTGGTCTCCAGCGGCTTCGGCAGCCAGCCGCCACCAAGCGCCTGATAAAGGCTGACGACCGCCAGCACCTGCGCGAGCTGCGCCTGCACCAATGCGTCCTCGGCCTGATAAAGGGTCTGCTGTGTCTGCAGCACGGTGACCAGATCGATGGTGCCCTGACCCAAGCGCTGCTCGGCGATATCGAATGCGCGCCGCGAACCCGTCACCACGTCGCGCTGCAGCCGCTGGCGCAACGCGGTCTGGCGGATGGCATCGAGCGCAGTCTCCACGTCGGAAAAAGCCGAGATCACCGCCTTACGGTAAATCTGCAAAAGCTCGTCCTGCCGGCCTTTTTGCAGGTCGAGATTGCCCTGGATGCGGGCGCCGTCGAAGATCGGCTGGGTCAGGCCGGCGGCGGCCGTATAGAACGCCGATTCCGGCCGCAACAGCGTGCGCAGGATCGCGCTCTGGTAGCCGCCCTCGCCGGTGAGCGTGATGCTGGGCAGGAACTGCGCGCGCGCGTTATGCACATTGGCATCGGCGGCGGCGAGATTGGCCTCCGCCTCGCGGATGTCGGGGCGCTGCGCCAGCAGCTCGGACGGCAGGCCCGGAGTGACGCGCGGCATCGCGATGGCGCGCAAGGAGCCGCCGCGGATGCGCACGCGCTCGGGCGAGCGTGCGATCAGCACCGCGAGCGCGTTACGGTTCTGCTTCAATGTTTGATGCAGCGGCGGAATCGACGCACGTTGGGTGTCGACCAGACTCTGCTGCTGCGCAACTTCAAGCGCCGAAGCGGTGCCAGCATTGAGCCGCTGCTGGATCAAATTGAGCACGCGGTTGGCGCTCGCCAAATTTTCTTGCGCGACCCGCAGCCGGTCCTGCGCGGCCAGCACCTGGAAATAGGCGCTGGCGGTGGCGATCACGGTGGTCAAGCCCACCACTTCGCGGTCGTAGCGGCTGGCGATCGCGGTCTGTTCGGCGGCGCGCAGGGCCGCACGGTTCTTGCCCCAGAAGTCGATTTCGTAGCTGGCGGTGAGCGACGTCGACAGAAAGTCATGCTCGGAGCTGCCGCCGCTGCCCGAACCGCCGCCGAGGCTCTGCGATGAACGCGAATGCGAGGCGCTGCCGTTGAGGGCAACATTGGGCAGCAGGGCTGCGCCGGTGACGCGCGCCTGCGCGTCGGCCTGTATGATACGCGCGACCGCTGCCGCGATATCGAGATTGGCGGCGCGGGCTTCTTCGATGACTTCGGTCAATTCCTTCGAGCGGAAGCCGCGCCACCAGTCGAGCGTCGGCACGGCGGCTTCCGCCAGCGCCGGATTTTTCGGGCGGCCGTCATAGGCCTGCGGAATGACCAGCCCGGGTTCGGGCTTGTCGCCGCTGAGCAGGCAGCCGCCGAGAGAGAGCATCAGGCAGATTCCTTGCAGCAGGGCCACAAAACGACGCGCGCGTCGTATCGTTCCCCGCCTCACATCTTGGCTACTGCGCCGCATACCAACGACTTTCAACCAATGCCTAAAAAGAGAATCTGACGGGAAATTAGCGCGTATTACTGTCGATTGCTCGTTGTTTTGCGGCCAGGCGGCCAGTCGGCCAGCGCGTGGCGGCCGGCCGGCGACATCTGCGAGGCCGAGAACGCGAACACACCCTGGATGACTTGATCGAAGGCCTGGCGCGCCGCGCGCGTCTTCGCCATGGCGGCGCGCATGGCTTCGAGGTCGAACGGCTCGTGCCGCAGCGTCGCGTGGATTTGGTCCTGCGCGGCGTGATATTGCCGCTGCGCGTCGTCGATCATCTGGCGGTTGGCGTTGATTTGGCCGCGCAGCAAGTCGGCATCGGCCGGCGGCAGCGTATCGGCGATGTGTTCGACGCGCACGAACACGTTGCGGTCCCAGGCCGGCGCGGCCGGCGCGCGGACGACAAGCGCCACCGCGACGCCGACGAAAAACAGATTAAGCGCTAGCGAGCCGAGCAGCAGCCAGCGCGACGAGCCGCGCGTGATTGCGGGAGCGTATTGGGCGATGGTCATGGGCGCGCTCCCGTCAATGCTTCGGGCTCGAACACGATCGAGCCGATATCGGTGCCGCTGGCGACCGCGAACGGCGTAGCGCCTCCGTCGAAGCGCCGGTCGACCCCGGCGATGCCGATGACGAAGCCGAGCGCGGCGCAGCAGGCGAGCGCCGCGACGCGCGGCCAGGCCGGCGCGAATTGCCAGTCGAGCAGCACTGCGGGCCAGCGCCACAGCTGCGCCTTCTGCCGCGGCAATGGACCGGCAAGCCGCTTGAGCACGCGCTCCACCGCCGCGTCGTCTGCCGATGGTGCCTGGGTATGGCGCTTGAGCGCAGGCTCGAGAAATTCCAGCAACTGCCTTTTGTCCATTTTACTCGTCCTTATCGATCGCGCTGTCGAGCGCGCGGCGCAAGTTCTGCTTGCCGCGCACCAATAATGTCTCCACCGCCGACACCGACGTGTCGAGGATTTCCGCCACCTGCGCATTGCTCATGCCGTCACCGTAACTGAGCACGATCGCGACGCGCTGACGCACGGGCAGCTCGGCGATCGCGGCCGCGAGTAGCCGCTCGCGCTCGTCGCGTTCCGCTTTTTCGCCGGCACCGGGCGCCGGATCGACGATCTCGCCAGCGGCTTCGAGCGCGACCCAGGGCGCGCGCCGCTTGCGGTCGAGACAAAGATTGACGACGACGCGGGTGAGCCAAGTGCGGAACAGCGCCAGCGGCTGCCAGCGCGGGGCAAAGGTCCAGACCCGTAACATGGCTTCCTGTGCCACGTCCTCGGCATCGGCGGCATTGCCGAGAATGCGGCGGGCAAGCCCGAGCATGACTGGTACATGACGGCCGGCGAGCACGCGGAACGCACGCTCGTCGCCGCGCGCGATCCGGGCCATGAGCGCTTCGTCGCTGTCATCCATCGTGCTTTGGCGACCGCCATCGGGAATACCCGTCCATTGTAGTCCTTGGCCTGTCCATTAAACGCAGCGGCTTGCGGAATCCTGTGGGGAACCGAAATCAGAAAAACCGGGTATAAGTCGGCCCCATGGCCTGTCTAACCTATTGAAATACCGTGCTTTAGCAAGTCGGCCTAGCCCGTTCGTGCGACCCCTTTCACCCTTCGGGTGACCGTGCCAGTTTGACCGCAACCGGCGGAATGCGCCGCGCAAAACGGGAGACGTGAACACCATGGACAAGGCACTCTACGACAAAGGCATGGCAATGCGTCGCAAGGTTCTCGGCGACGAATATGTCGACCGGGCGGTCACCAATACCGACGATTTCAACCGTAAATTCCAGGATCTGCTCAACGAATTTTGCTGGGGTGCGGTGTGGACCGACGAGGACCTCAAGCCGCGCGACCGCAGCCTGCTCAATCTGGGCATGATCGCCTGCCTTGGGCGCATGCATGAGTTCGAAGCACATTTCCGCGGCGCGCTAAACAACGGGCTGACGCCGAAGGAACTCAGCGCGATCCTGCGCCAGGTCGCCATTTATTGCGGCTTCCCGGCCGCGGTCGACTGCCATCGCGTGGCCAAGCAGGTTTTGGCGACGTACGCCAAGAAAACCTGACGAAAATCCAAGGCGTCGTGGCAGAATCACGATATTGAGATAGCCGTAATCTTGTCTTGAATGTGCCGTCTTCCCGGGGCAATCAAGCCCCGGGGATGGTTGGGGATTCCAGTTCCCCAGCCTAATGGTGGACGATGACGCGACGTTACGGACTTATCCTGCTCACACTGCCAGTCGCGGCGGCATTTTCGGCCGCGCCCGCAGTCGCGCAGTATTATTCGTCGCCGCCACCGGGATATTATCGCGAGGCCCCGCCGCCGGGCGCTTATTATGACGACCGCGAGCCGCCGCCCGCCTTCTGGAGCGACGACGATGACGACGATCAGCCGGTGCGCCGGCCGTATCGCTCGCCGCGCATGAGCCAGGTTCCGCCGCAAGACCAGCCCGGCGCTCCCGGCCGCATCCTGCCCTATCCGGCCGATGCCGAACCGCAACCGCCGCCGCCGGCCTTCGCCCCGCCCGCCGGGCGTCCTCCCTATGGCCACCAGCTCGACCAGCAAGCGCCGGCCGCCACTCGCGATCCCGATGAGGTCCGTCCGCCGGGTGTCATCGGCACAGCGCCGAGCGCGGCGCCTCAGGCGGCTCCTGGCGCAGCGCCGCCACCGGCGCCGCCGGCGGCCACTGCCGCGCTGCCGCCGGAGGATCAGCCTGAGCAAGGCCAGCCCAAGGCGCTGCCGGACAATCTGAAGCGGCAATTGGTCGACTTCAACACCAAGGAGCCGGCCGGTACCATCGTTGTCGATACCGCCAACACCTACCTCTATCTGGTGCTCGGCAACGGCAAGGCGATCCGCTACGGCGTGCGTGTCGGCCGCGAGGGTTTCACCTGGACCGGCACGGAGCGCATTTCCAAGATGAAGGAATGGCCGGATTGGTTCCCGCCCTCCGAGATGATCGAGCGCCAGCCTTATCTGCCGCGCGTTATGGCGGGCGGGAACGGTAATCCGCTGGGCGCGCGCGCCATGTATCTCGGCAATACCCTCTACCGCATTCACGGCACCAACCAGCCATCGACCATCGGCCATTACGTTTCGTCGGGCTGCGTCGGCATGCTCAACGAGGACGTCGAGGATCTCTATAGCCGCGTGCAGGTCGGCACGCGCGTCGTCGTGCTTCCCGGCAAGGCGCCGGAGACGGTGGCCAATGGTGTGCCGCCGAACGCGGAACCGGCGAACCCGATGGCGCCGCCGCCGCGCAACGGCACGGCAGTTTCGGGTTCCCCGCTGCCGCCGGCACGCTGATCGCGCCCGAGGCCGTAGCTTCCGGATTGCCGCTGCACTAGCATCGCGCCAACGAGCCGTTCACCCGAAACGTTTTCGGGCAAGATCGGTATATGGGCAGGAAGCGATGGGAGGCCGGCATGGCGCGTGCAGAATCTCGGACCAAGTTCAACCGACGCAAATTCCTGGCAGGCGTGGCGATCGCCGGCGCCGCCGGTGCGGCCCCTGCGCCGGACCTCGCCAAGGCCGCAACATCGGCGCTCGCGCGTAGCGCGGCTGCCCGCCCGTCGGCGCTGCGTCCCAACGCCGCCGTCGCCGCCGCGGAAACCGGAACGCCAAGCGTCGCGGTGAAGGCCGAAGGCACACCGGCCTCCGACTTCATGGTCGATGTCATCAAATCGCTCGATATCGACTACGTGCCATGCAATCCGGCGAATAGCTTCCGCGGCTTGCATGAATCTTTGATCAATTACGGCGGCAACAAAAAACCCGAGTTCCTCACCTGCACGCATGAGGAAGCCTCGGTGGCGATGGCGCACGGCTATTTCAAGATCGCCGGCAAGCCGCTGCTGGTGCTCTGCCACGGCACCGTCGGCCTGCAGCACGCTTCGATGGCGATCTACAATGCCTGGTGCGACCGCGTTCCGGTGATCGTGATCGGCGGCAACGATCTCGACGCTGCCAAGCGCCCGCCCGGCGTGCCGACCTTTCATTCGGCGCAAGACATCAACGCGCTGGTGCGCGATTTCACCAAATGGGACGACCAGCCGGTGTCGCTGCCGCATTTTGCGCAGTCGTTCGTGCGCGCCTACAAACTGGCGATGACGCCGCCGCACGAGCCGGTGATGCTCGCGCTCGATGCCGGCCTGCAGGAAGAGACCACGCACGACCGCAGCAAGCTGACCATCCCGCGCTACGTGCCGACCTCAGCCCCGCAAGGGGACATGAACGCGGTGCGCGATGCGGCGCGGCTTCTGGCGAATGCCGAGCGCCCGGTGATCGTCGCCGACAAATGCGCACGCACGGCAAACGGCGTGAAGCTACTGGTCGAACTTGCCGAAGCTCTGCAGGCGCCGGTGGTCGATCAGAAAGGCCGGATGAATTTCCCCAACACGCATTATCTTTCACAGAATCCGCGCGGTCGCGCGCTGATCGGGCAGGCCGACGTGATCCTCGGCCTCGAACTGTCGGATTATTGGGGCACGGTGAACGGGTTCATCGACAACGGCGAAAATGACGGCGCCGGCTTGCAGGAATCCCACATCAAGCCGAACGCCAAGCTGATCAGCATCAGCTCGATCGCGCTCAACACCAAGGCGAACTACCAGGATTTCCAGCGCTTCCAGGTGGTCGACGTGGACATGGCGGGCGACGCGGAGGCGACGCTGCCGGCGCTGATCGAGGCGGTGAAGCAGGCGTTGCCGGGCGGCCGCAAGGCGGCAATCGAAGCGCGCGGCGCCGCGATGAAGAAGGCCTGGAGCGAGGCGCGCGACCGCACCCGCGCCGCCGCGTCTTATGCCTGGGATGCGAGCCCGATCAGCACCGCGCGCATGGCGATGGAAGTCTACGCGCAGATCAAGGATATCGACTGGTCCTCGGTCGGCGGCGATCGCCAGCTTTCATCCTGGCCGAGCCGGCTGTGGCCGATGGACAAGCACTACCATCATATCGGCGGGCCGGGCGGCTTTGGCATTGGCTACAACGCGCCGGCCGCGGTCGGTGCCGCGCTCGCCAATCGCGACGCCGGGCGCTTCTCGATCAGCTTCCAGCCCGACGGCGACTTGATGTTCTCGCCGGGTGTGCTGTGGACCGCGGCGCGCCACAAGATTCCTCTGCTGTCGGTGATGCACAACAACCGCGGCTACCATCAGGAAGTGATGCACGTGCAGCGCATGTCGAACCGGCGCAATCGCGTCGCTTATCTCGGCAAGGATTTAGCCCCGCTCGGTACGCGCATCGAAAATCCGACTATCGATTACGCCAAGCTTGCGAACTCGCTCGGCCTGTGGTCGAGCGGACCGATCAGCGACCCGAACGAATTGGCGCCGGCGCTGAAGAAAGCGGTGCAGGTGGTCAAGGCCGGCGAGCCCGCGCTGGTCGACGTCGTGACGCAGCCGCGATGAGGGCCGGGCAATGAAAGTCAATTGCGCGTTAGCGGTTACAGCGGCGCTCGTATTGGGGCAGGGCGGCGCATTCGCCGCCTCCGCCGAGCATGGCAAGGTGATGTATGTTCAGCACGGCTGCTGGCAGTGCCACGGCACCATGGGGCAGGGCTCGATCATGACCAGCGGCGGCAAAAGGCTCGCGCCCAATCCGCTGCCATGGGAGGCGTTTGCCGGCTTCGTGGGCAGTACCAACCGGGCCATGCCGCCTTACCGCGAAGCGATTCTATCGGATGCGGACCTTGCGGATATTTATGCCTATCTGCAGTCGGTCCCGAAGCCTCCAGACGCAAACGACATTCCGCTGCTTAAGTAGCGCTCACCCGCGCCAGCCTTGTCACTGCCTCGATCACAGCGCCGGGGTCGGCGACACCTTTGCCGGCAATGTCGTGCGCGCTGCCGTGCGCGACCGAGGAGAACAAAATCGGCGAACCGATCGATAAGCCCGCGGTGCGGTTGAAGGCCTGCAGCTTGGCGGCGATGTGGCCCTGGTCGTGCAGCATCACGATATAGGCATCGCAGCCTTTTTTGCGGAACATGGTATCGGCGCCGAACGGGCCGGACGCATCGATGCCGGCCTGTGCGGCGCGCGCGATCGCCGGGATGATGATGTCGATCTCCTCCGAGCCGAACATGCCCTCTTCGCCGGCGTGCGGATTGAGCCCGCCGACGAAAATCTTCGGCTTCGTGATCCCGAGCCGCTTGAGCGCGGTATCGACAACGCGGATCACGCGCTCGACCCGCTCCGGCGTGATCAGCGCGACCGCCTGGCGCACGCTGACGTGCAAAGTGGCGTGGGCAATGCGCACGTCGTCGAAACAGATCATCAGATACACGTCGTTGACCGGCGTGCCGGTCTCGCGCGCGACAAAGGACGGGTAGCCGTCGAAGGCGATGCCGGCCGCCGCGATCGAGCGTTCGGTCTGCGGCGCCGCCACCACCGCCTCGACGTCGCCGGCAAGCGCGGCTTTGATCGCGCGCCGGGCGCTGGCGAGCGAGGCGCGGCCATAGGCGGCATCGACCTTGCCGAAGGTGACGGGCGTGTTGGAACCGTCGCCGGCGTCGAGCAGGTTGACCGCGCCGTCCGACCAGTGGGCGTCGGCGGCTTTGCCAACGACGTGCAGGCGCGGCGTGAGACCAGCCGCTTTCGCATGCAGTTCCACCGCCACCGGGTCGCCCACCAGCAAAGGCCGGCAGAGCGCCGTCACGCGGCGATCGAGCGCGGCCTTGAGCGCGATTTCCGGGCCGATCCCGGCCGGGTCTCCGGTTGCAATGGCGATGCGCGGCAAGTTCATCTTCATCTTTCCCGGCGGACGCGACTGCCTATAATGCCCGCCCGCACTTGCGGACATAAGAATAGCAAAGGGTCAGGGAAACGTCGCCATGATGTCGCGTGAACAAAACGACCAGTTGAGCCGCATCGGCCCCGGCACGCTGATGGGCAAATTGCTGCGCCGTTATTGGGCGCCGTTCCTGCTGGCCTCGGAAATCCCCGAGCCGGACTGCCCGCCGGTGCGGGTGAAGCTGATGGGCGAGCGCCTGATTGCGTTCCGCGATACGAAGGGCCGGGTCGGCCTGATCGACGAGTTCTGCGCCCACCGCGGCGCCTCGCTGTGGTTCGGCGAGAGCGAAGACTGCGGTATTCGCTGCCACTACCACGGCTGGAAATACGACATCACCGGACAATGCACCGATCTGCCCTCGGAGCCGGAGGAGTCGGGCTTCCGCAAAAACATCAAATTGAAATCCTACCCCTGCATCGAGAAGGCCGGCATTGTCTGGGCTTATATGGGTCCGCCGGAATTGCAGCCGCCGCCGCCGGCGCTGGAATGGACCGATGTTGCGCCCGAGCAGCGCTTCGTGTCCAAGCGTCTGCAGGAATGCAACTACCTGCAGGCGATGGAAGGCGGCATCGATTCCAGCCACGTCTCCTGGCTGCACGGCAGCGAGCTCGACAAGGACCCGCTGTTCAAGGGCAGCAAAGCCAACGAGTACAACATCAAAGACCGCATGCCGCTGTTCGAGGTCGAGGAATTTTCCGGAGGCCTATTGATCGGCGCGCGCCGCAACGCCGACGCCGGCAAATATTACTGGCGCATCACGCCCTGGATCATGCCCTGGTACACCATCATCCCGCCGCGCGCGGGACATCCGCTCGGGGCGCATGCCTGGGTGCCGATCGACGACGAAACTTGCTGGGCCTGGAGCATCAATTATCACCCCAAGCGCGCGCTCACGAAATCGGAAATTTCGGCGATGCAGGACGGCGAGGGCATCCACGTCAAATACGTGTCCGGCACGTTCATTCCGCTCGCTAACAAGTCGAACAACTATCTGATGGATCGCGAGGCGCAAGCGGCAGGTCACAGCGCCACCGGCGTCGACGGCATCGCCATGCAGGACGCTTCCATTCAGGAAAGCATGGGCGCGATCCAGGACCGCACCATGGAGCACCTGTGCGCGACCGACGCCGGCATCATCATGACGCGCAAGATCATGCTGCGCGCGGCCAAGGCGGCGGCCGAAGGCAAGCCGGTGCCGGCGACCGAACTGGAGGCGCAGCGCGTGCGCTCGGTGGCGATCGAGCTCGGGCAGGGCGTCTCATTCAGCGAAGGCGCCAAGCACGGGCTCTATGCTGAATTGGGCACCGAACCGACGTCGGTTTAGAAAAGGAATTGAAAATGCCGCACTACACCGCGCTGGTCACGCTGCTGGCCATTGCTCTGTATTTTTCCACCGGCCTGATGGTCGCCAAGGCGCGGGCGAAATACGGCGTGAAGGCGCCGGCAACAACCGGAAATCTCGATTTCGAGCGCGTGTTCCGCGTGCAGATGAACACACTGGAGTGGATGCCGATCTTCCTGCCGCTGCTTTGGCTGTTTGCGCTCACCGCCAACGATTGGGGCGCCGCGCTGCTGGGCCTGGCCTGGCTGGTCGGCCGTATCGTCTACATCCGCGGCTATGCCGAAGCGGTGGACAAGCGCCACCGCGGCTTCGCGATCCAAGCCTTCGCCTGCGGCGCGCTTTTGATCGGAACTCTCGCCGGCATCGTCTGGCGCATGACGCACGGCGGGTGAATCTTACTCCGCCGCGGTCTGAGCCGCCTTACCGATCGCCGCGTTCACGCGCGGCATCACCTGTTCGGCCATTAATTGCATCGAACGTTTGGCCAGCGCCGGGTCGACCCAGTCCATGCCGGCATAGACCAGTTCGCCGAAATCGCCGGTCTCTTCGCGTAGCTTCAAGATTTCATCGACCACTTTGTTGACGCTGCCGAACGTCACGCAATTATTGATGACGAAATCGTCGGTGATTTCCTCGTCCGGCTGCTCCTTGTGGCTTTTGAACACATTGAGCCGGTTGCTGCGCGCCAGCTTGCCGCGGATTTGCTCGAAATAGAAACGGTAAGGGCTGTTGGCGGCTTCGCGGCCGTAACGCATCGCGGTCTTGTCGTCGTCGGCGACGAAGATGGTGCGCGCGATACGCCAGTCGGCGACCTCGGCCTTGGCGCCGGCTTCGGCCTTACCACTGGCGTAGTTGGTCCAGTGCGACTTGAGATGCTTGGACAGCAGGAAGTTCGCCGACAGCGGATGGAAATCGCGTTTGCCCATCATGACCACGCCGGGCGAGAACGGCGCCACCACGGTTCCGACGATCTCCGGTCGCGGCTTCTGAAACGGCTTGGCCATGACGCCGACGCCGAGATGCAGCGCGGCCGCGCGCTTGATCTCCACCTTGAACCGATTGTCTGGAAAATCGATGTCGTAGGGCGGATCGCGTTCCCAGATCGCCAGGATCACGTCGATCGCCTCGGCGAATATCTTGTTGCGGTCCTCGTCGAGCAACCCGATCGCCTCGGCGTCGGCGGCGAGCGCGCCGGCCGAGACGCCCAAGATGAAGCGGCCTTGTGCCAGGTGGTCGAACATCGCGGCGTGCACCGCGACCAGCACCGGGTGCATTTGCGACAAATTGGTGGTGCCGGTGGCGAGCTTGATGGTCTGGGTAGCGTGGATCAGCGTGGCGTGGAACATCATGCTGTTGGTGATATTTTCGCAGACGTCGGTCAGGTGCTCGCCGACAAAGGCGTCGTGGAAGCCGAGCCGGTCGGCCAGGATGATTGCCTCGCGGTCCTCGTGTAGCGTCTGCGACCAGTCGCGACCTATCGGGTGGACCGGCATAGTGAAATAGCCCAACCGCATTGCTTGCTCCGGCTTGAACCCGATGTGCCGTCGGCAAACTAGCCGAGCCGGCGTGCCTATGCATCAAGAGTTCAGCTACCGTCTGCCATGCAAGCCCTCATGACAAAAATCAATTTTGAAATGGCGAAAACGGGCTTTCTTGGCTATGGCCACCGCGACGTCCCGGCAGCTGTCGAGTTTTCCCGTTGTCTCCACAGGG
>DAIMKK010000031.1:0-12733 GCA_036721745.1 Pseudolabrys sp.
GCATCGAGAACCACACGATCACGCGCCACGACGAACTCGCTTTCATCATCGACCGTTCGATCAAGCAGGCGGTGGCGACGCAGGCGCCTGTCACCTTCATCCTGTCGCCGCTATTGACCGGCGGCAAAGTGTTCGAGGCTTGAACCGATGACCGCAACGCAAACCGGAGCCATCGGGGCCCATAACGCCAAGGTGATGAACCGCTTCGACCTGACCAAGCGGCTGGTCGGTCAGCTCAAGCGCGAGGAGGCGGTGGTCGGCGGGATCGGCAACGCCAATTTCGATTTGTGGATGAGCGGCCAACGGCCGCAGAATTTCTACATGCTGGGTAGCATGGGCCTCGCCATCCCGATCGCCTTCGGCATCGCGATCGCGCAGCCGCAGCGGCACGTGATCGCGCTCGAGGGCGACGGCTCGCTGCTGATGCAACTCGGCTGCCTCGCCACCGTCGCCATGCAGGCGCCGAAAAATCTCACCATGGTGGTGTGGGACAACGGCATTTACCAGATTACCGGCGGGCAGCCGACGGCGAGTGCCTCGGTCGCCGACCTGGTCGCCATCGCGCGCGGCTCGGGGATCGCCAACAGCGCTTGGGCCGCGGATGAGGACGACTTCGACCGCCTATTCGCTGCCGCTCTCAAAGGCGGGCCGAGCCTGATCGCCGTGCGTACCGACAACAAGCCTGGCGTCGGCGCCACCGATCGCGATCCGGTGCAAATTCGAGCGCGCTTCATGAACGGGCTTGGTGTGAAGAGGTGACCGGGGTGTTGTCAAGCTGACCGGAGACCCTCGATGTCCTTCGCCTGAATTAGAAAGAATCGGAATAGATCATCCGTACAAGAGCTTCGGCAGCCAGAGCGCAAGCGACGGGAACAAGAACATCAATATGATCAGCACCAGAGGCGCGAACAGGAACGGCACGATGCCGCGGTAGATGCTGGTGATCTTGATATCGGGCGCATGCGCTTGAATGACGAACAGGTTCAGGCCCACGGGCGGATGAATGAGCCCGACCTCGGCGACGATGACGACGATGATGCCGAACCAGACGGCGTCATAGCCGAATTGTTTCACCAGCGGCAGAAACACCGGGACGGTGATCAGCACCATTCCGATCGCTTCCAGAAAACAGCCGAATACGATATAGGCGATGATGATCAGCGTCATCACCACCGGCCCCGACAGATTTAGCGCATGGGCGCCCTCGGCCAGCAGATTTGGCAACTGCGTCTGCACCATGAAGAAAGAGAACAGATTGGCCCCGAACACGATGATGAACAATATGCCACTGATGGTGATGGTGCTTTCGATCGAATGCAGCAACTCGTCGACCGTAAACCGGCGGCCGGCGACGCCAATGAGGATGGCACCGGCGGCGCCGACCGAAGCCGCTTCGGTGGGGCTAAATACGCCGGCATAGATGCCGCCAATCGTGACGAAAAACAGGGCGAGAAACTGCCACGGGCCTTTCATGGCGGCGATGCGTTCCCGCCATGAGACGCTGGCGCCGAGCGGCGCATAGTCCTTGCGAACATGCGCGACCACGATCACTACCGCCATGTAAAGCCCGGTGAGGACCAAGCCGGGGATCAAGCCAGCGGCGAACAGCCGCGGCACAGACTGCTCGGCAATTGCGGCGTAGATCACCATAATGATCGACGGCGGAATGAGAATGCCGAGGCTGCCGCCGGCAGCGAGCGCCCCGGAAGCCAGCCCCACGTCGTAACCCGACTTGCGCATTTCCGGCAGCGCGATCCGCGTCATGGTGGCCGCGGTTGCCACCGACGAGCCGCAAACCGCGCCAAAACAGGCGCAAGCCGCCAACGTCCCAACCGCCAGCCCGCCGCGCATGCCGGCCAGAACCACCCGTGCGGCCTTGAACAGGTCCCCTGATAAACCGGTAACGGACGCGACCTCGCCCATCAGGATGAACAGCGGGATCACCGACAGCGTGTAGGCCGAGCCGGTGTCGAACGGCACTGTGCCGGCGAGCGCAAGGGTCGGTATGACGCCGGACATGATCGAATTGCCAATAAATCCGACCAGCGTGAGCGCAATCCAGACCGGCACCCGCAGCAGCAACAGGCCGAACATTGCTAGTACGCCGATGGCGCCTATCGTTGACGGCGCCATCAGGCCGACTCGTCTTGGCGGGACGCAGCAGGCGTGAGCAGCGCGCCAATCGCGCAGAGGATGGCGCTCGCCATGCCAATCAGGGCAATAGCCCATAGGATATAGACGGGCAGCCCTAGCTCCATCTTCAGGTCGCCGTAGGAGTAGGCTTGCATTGCCGGCTTGATCATGGCGTAGGCGAACAGTGCCAGCGTGACGACCGCCAGCAGGTCCGCGACGCGTATCAAAGCGGCGGCGATGGTGCGGTGGGCGAACGAATCGATGAGATCGATGACGATGTGGCGACGCCGCAGAAAGGCAGTCGAAATGCCGTTGAAGACGAAGATGCACAGCATCGACTCGACAAGATCGTAGGAGCCGCGGACTGGATGATTGAACACATAGCGCAGAAACACATCCAGCAATGTAACGCCCATCATCACGATGAGAGCTACCGCCGCCAGCCGCAATTGCGCAACGCGCAGTTTTTCCAAAAGCGCCAAGGCTCGATTGCGGTCCATCGTCTGCCCATTGCCGTCAAAAAAAGTACTTTACCCGGCGCTGGTGGCATTGAGCGCAGAGATGTCGGGCGTGCCGCGCCAGAAACGCGGCACGCATTCTTCGTTACTTGGTATAGGCCGAGAAAAACTCACGCGCCGGCTTGCCCGCCTTTTCCTGTGCGTCGAGCGCGCTTTCGACAATCGGCTTGGCCAGCGCCTTCATCTTGGCGACCTCGGCGTCGGGTAGAGTGATGATCTGCAATCCCTTCTTGACCTCGGTCTCGCGCGCGAACTTTTCGAAGTCCTGCCAGGCCTTGCCGAAGCTCATGGCTCCGGCCACGCCGGCTTCCTTGTCGAGGATGGCGCGCAGATCCGGCGGCAGCGAATTGTACTTGGCCGGGTTCATCACTAACGCGAAAGTGGCGGATGCGAGCGGCGGCTCGATCGCGTACTTCGCCACCGAGACGAGGTCGTAGGCGAAGCCTGCCTCATGCGGGAACATAGCGCCGTCGGCGATGCCTTTGGCCAAGGCGTCCTGCGATTCCGGCGGCGGGATCAACATCGGGGAGGCGCCGAGCGCTTCCATCATCTGCTTGTTGGTGATCGAGGCGTAGCGGATCTTCTTGCCCTTGTAGTCATCGAGCTTATTGATCGGCACCCTTGAATAGAGCACGACCGGGTTGGCCATCGACATGAACAAGATGTGCAGGCCGGTGTGTTCAGCCGCGAGATATTTCGGCGCTAGTTCCGTCATGCGTTTCGCCATCTCCGGTAGATTGGCGCCGTCGGACGGCCAGGTGAAGGGCAAGTTGGCGAGTTCGGTCATCGGGTAGCGGCCGGGCGTCACGCCGTGTAGACAGAAGGCGATGTCGGTGATGCCGTTGCGCGCCGCGTCGAACTGCCGGTTTGGCGGGCCGACCAGTTGGCCGTTCGGATAAATCTCGAATTTCAGCCGCCCACCCGACTCCTGCTCGATCTTCTGGGTCCAGCCGACCACCCATTTATGAAAGGCGTGCTGGGGTGGGACAAAGTGCGACAGCTTGAGCACAATGGGCTCAGCGGCGCGCGCCGTCCCGGTACTGAATATGACGGCGGCGGCCAAGGCGAACGCCTTGACCAGTTTCTGCAGCGACATGATTGTCCTCCCTAAGCAGTGTCGGCTTCTAGCGAGCCTTAGCCAAATTGATTTTAGACGGAAAATAATCGCTTTGTCACCCGCACGCGGCGGCCAAACGCGTGGTACATAGACGTTTCCCCGTGCTTGCTAGCCGGCTACCATTGTGCTTGCGGATCGGCAAAAATCGAGCGCGCGGTTCAGCGCGCGCGCTTGCCGGAATTTTCCAGAATACCCGCCATCATCGCCATGCGTACGAGATCAGACAGGCTGTTGGCCGCCATCTTGGTCATCAGATTGGCACGGTAGATTTCGACCGTGCGCGGGCTGATGCCGAGATCGAACGCGATGGTCTTGTTGGCGTTTCCGGCCACTAAGCCTTCGAGCACTTGCCGTTCGCGGTTCGACAACACCGCCAGCTTGTCGTTGATTTCCGTAATCTTGGCCTTACGCTCGGCCATGTCGGCATCCCGGCTGAGCGTGGATTTGAGCGCGGCGAGCAATTGGTCGTCATCGAAGGGCTTTTCCAGGAAGTCGACGGCACCGAGCTTCATGGCTTCGACCGCGAGAGAAATGTCGCCATGGCCGGTGATTACAATCACCGGAATATCGGCATCGAGTTCCTTGACGCGGCGCAACAGATCGATGCCGGTGATTTCCGGCATGCGCACGTCGGTGATGATGCAGCCTGACCGCAACTCGGGCAGGATTTCGAGAAAGGCCTTGGCCGACTCGAATCCGCGCACCGTGTGTCCGGCGGTTCGCAGCAGGAATTCAAGCGATTGCCGGACGGCATCGTCGTCGTCGATCACGTAAATGATCGGCTCAGGCTGCATCGTCGACATCCCCTTCGTTTACGACAGCAAGAGTGAAATGAAAAATTGTTCCGCCGGTTGGATTGGCTTCCACCCAGATTCGTCCATTATGCGCCTCGACGATGGCGCGCGAAATCGATAAGCCGACGCCCATGCCGTGACGCTTGGTCGTGATGAAAGGCTGAAACAATTGCTCGGCGATCTCGGGTGAGATTCCCGAACCGCTGTCGGTCACGCTGATCCTGACGTGGCCGCCTTCCGCCGGCGCTATGGCGACGACGAGGTCGCGCTTCGGCGACGTTTCCATGGCATCCATCGCATTGCGGATCAGATTGAGCACGACCTGCTGGACCTGCACGCGGTCGGCGATTACCAGATCGATTTCCGGGTTGAATTGAAATTGTACGCGGATGCCGAGATCCTTCACGCCGACCAATGCCAAAGCGCTCGCCTCCTCGACCAGCTTGGTGATGCTTTCGACGCGCCGTTCGGTTTCCCCGCGCGCGACGAAATCCCGCAATCGCCGGATAATATGCCCTGCGCGCATGGCCTGGTCGGCCGCCTTGTCCATAGCGTCGCGCATGGCCGCGGACTTTTCATCGCTGGCGCCCTCCAGCAGCCGCCGCGAGCCTTTCAGGTAGTTGGCGATGGCCGACAGCGGCTGATTGAGTTCATGCGCCAGTGTCGATGCCATTTCGCCCATCGCCGTCAGCCGCGAGATGTGGACGAGTTCGGATTGCAATTCCTGCAAGCGCGCTTCGGTTTGCTGGCGTTCGGTTAGGTCGCGGATAAAGCCGGTGAAAAATCGCCGGTCCCCCGATTTCATTTCGCCGACCGCAAGCTCCATCGGGAAGGTCGAGCCGTCCTTGCGCTGGCCGACCACCACGCGGCCGATGCCAATGATGCGGCGCTCGCCCGTGTTCATGTAGCGTTGCAGGTAACCGTCATGGCTTTCGCTATACGGCGAGGGCATCAGGATAGCGACGTTGCGTCCGATGACTTCGGCGGCGCGACAGCCGAACAGCCGTTCGGCGGCGCTGCTGAACGACTGCATGACGCCGCGCTCGTCGATGACGATCATGGCTTCCGGCACGGTGTCGAGAATCGATTGCAGATGCGCCTCACGTGCCAACGCGTCCTTCGCCATGATATTTGCGCGCCGCCGGCTACGGTGGAGCAACTCGCCGCCCCAGGACACGCCGAGACCGATGAAGGTGAACGCGGCGCCGTTGCCCAAGGCCGTGTTTGAAATTACCGATGCGTTCGCGAGCAAAAAAAACGCGGCCACCAAGCTCAGCGCGGTCGCCAGCAAGCCAGGCCCAAGACCGCCGATACTCGCCGCAACCAAAACCGCGGGTACGAAATAAAGAAAGACCGCGTCGTCGTGCAGAATCGGGGCGAGCAAGGCGCGCGCCGCCAGCGCAAGGGCGACGGCGGTCGGCGCGATTCCATAGCGCAGGATCGTGCCGCGCTCGGCGCCTGAGGTCGTCTCAGATTTAGCAATGATTTCAGACATTTAACCCGGCTATTTTATTGACGGTCCTGCCCCGGCGGTGGCCCCCGATCACCTCCGGTAAACCCCCTATGGAGATTATCTGAATTTCGGGCGCTCAGCTCCAGAGGTATCCCTAACCATCGAATTCATCGAGGACCCAGCGCCATGCTCACCCAGCCGATGCTCCACCGCAGTTCGTCGCGTCATCCGGCCGCCCATGTCGCGCACCCGGTTCCGGTGGTGAATCCCCATGCACTCGGCGCCTCGATCGAACTGATGGGCGCGCCCATGCCGTTCGCACGCAACGCCGAAATTTACGGCGAAAACGAACCGGCGGAATATCTCTATAAAGTGGTAAGCGGTAGCGTACGCACGTATAAGGTGCTCAACGATGGTCGCCGTCAGATCGGCGCCTTCTATCTGCCCGGCGACGTGTTCGGCCTCGAAGTCGGCGACGAGCATACGTTCTCCGCCGAAGCGATCGTCAATTCAAAAGTGTTGGTCATCAAGCGCAGCGCCCTGGTTAGCTTGGCGGGGCGCGACAACGAGACCGCCCGCAAGCTCTGGACCATGACGGCCGGCGAATTACAGCGCGTGCAGGCCCATATCCTGCTGCTGATCAAGACCGCGCAGGAGCGGGTGGCAGGCTTCCTGCTGGAAATGTCGGCGCGCGTCCCCGTCGGCAACGAGATCGACCTGCCGATGTCGCGTCAGGATATCGCCGACTATCTCGGCCTCACCATCGAAACCGTGTCGCGGACGCTGACCCAGCTTGAAAATACCGCGGCGATCGCGGTACCGAGCTCCCGCCGCATCGTGTTGCGCAATCGCGCGGCGCTCAACCGGTTGAACGCTTAGTACGCGTAGAGTTTTAACTGCCGAACGTCGTTCTCCCTGACTAATGTTCGGCTTTACTGCCCCGGCACCCCTCGCCGGGGCATTTTTTTGTGCGGGCCGATACGCGCACAACTTTAGGGGTGCGTTGTCGCGTTAACACCGGCATTGTAAGTTTGTCCGCGTGCCGATGTGCGATCACGCAGGCGTCGGGCCGGGGACTGCATGACGAGTTTCGATGGAGTTGTCATCGGCGCCGGTCACAACGGATTGACGCTTGCCGCCTATCTGGCGCGCGCCGGCATGAAGATCGCTGTGCTCGAGCGCAACGCCATAATCGGCGGCGGCTGCAGCACCGACACCGACCGGCTTCCCGGCTTCCGACTCAATTTGCACGCCAATTTCTATATGGGCATGAGCCATTGCCCGCTGATCGAGGATCTCGAGCTTTACCGCTACGGCTTTTCCTATATCGAGCCGCCGGTGCAGCAGGCGGCCGTGTTCCGCGACGGCACCGGGATCGTCATTTACAAGGATCTCGACAGATCCTGCGCCTCGCTGGCGCGCTTTTCCAAGCAGGATGCGGACACCTTCCGCGAACTCTGGAACACCTATTGCATCGAGATGCGGCCGCTGCTGGCCTCGCTGCTCTACAACGCGCCGATGCCGCGCGAGCATCTCATCGACCGGCTGAGTGGCCCGCAAGCCAAGGAACTGCTCTCGCACGCCCAACATGATTTATTCAGCGTGGTGCGGAAGCACTTCGTCGATGAGCGCATCCGCACGCTGTTCACGTCTTATATGCACGTCATCACCACCGAGAACGTAGCGGGCGCCGGCATCGTGTTCCCGGCGATTTTCGCCAACATCGCCAGTTTCACGGTGCCGGTCGGCGGGGCAGTGTCCCTGGTAAACGCGCTGACGCGGGTGGTGGAAGCCGGTGGCGGCCAAGTCATTACCGGCGCCGACGTGAAAGAGATTGTCGTCAGACAAGGCCGTGCCACCGGCGTCAAGCTCGCGGATGGCCAGCTCATCGAGGGCCGCAAATTCGTCGCTAGCGCCATCGATTTTCCGACCACCGTACAAATGGCCGGCGAGGAACGGTTCCCGGAAGCCGTGCGCGAGAAGGCAAAAGCCTGGCACTGGGGCAACCACAGCCTGGTCACTCTGCACCTCGCGCTCCGCCAGGCGCCGGCCTATCGCGCGACCGCCTTCGATCCCGATATCGCGCGCGCCTACAATATCTTTTTCGGTATGGACGATATCGATGAGGTGGCCAGATGCTTCGACGACTGTGCTGCCAAAAAATTTCCCAAGGTGTTGATGGGCAACGGCGCCTGCAACAGCCAATTCGATCCGACCTATGCGCCGCCCGGCCAGCATTCGGCGTTCTGGTGGCCGTTCGCGCCTTATTCGGTCGACGGCGGTCCGCAAAAGTGGGACAGCAACCGCAAGGACTATACCCAGCGCATTCTGGATTACTGGCGCGTTTATGCCTCCAATTTGGAAGGCGACAATCTGCTCGGCAGCACGCTGTTCACACCGCTCGATGTTGAGCGTCTCAATATCAATATGCGGCAGGGCGCTGTGCGCATGGGCGCCTACGTGCCCAACCAGCTCGGCATCAACCGGCCACATCCGCTGCTGCCCGGCTCACGCACGCCGGTGGAGGGGCTCTATCTCTGCGGCTCGTCCTCGGGCAATGGTGGCGGCGTCAACGGGGCGCCCGGCTATATCGCGGCCAATGCTATTGCCGATGACTTGGCGCTCAGGCGCACGTGGACACCGGTGCCGCCGCCGGAATGGAAGCATTAAGCCCCGCAACCGTCCGTTGACCTGCATCAAGGTCAAGACTGCATTTTTGTGCTGGCATAACAGCTAAAATGGAGGCTGTCATGAACGCCGAACATGTGATGACCCGCGACGTGATCTCGATCGATCCGGATGCGACCGTGTTGCAGGCGGCGCGCTGATGCTCCAGCACCACATCAGCGGCCTGCCGGTGATCGACAAGAGTGGCAATCTGGTCGGCGTGCTGTCGGAAGGCGACTTCCTGCGTCGTCGCGAGACCAAGACCGAGCGGCGGCGCTCGCGTTGGCTTGAGTTCCTGATGGGCCCCGGCCGCATCGCCGCCGAATACAGCCATTCGCACGGCAGCAAGGTCTCTGAAGTGATGTCCACCGAGGTGCAGGCGGTCGACGTCGCCACACCGCTGGAAGACATCGTGGACGTGATGGAGCGGCGACGCATCAAACGCGTGCCGGTCCTGTGCGGCGGCCTGATGGTCGGCATCATCACGCGCTCCAATCTCATGCATGCCATGGTCAGCTTGGCGCGCGTGGCGCAGCCCGCCGCCGGCGACGATGCAACCATCCGAGAACGATTGCTGGCGGAAATCCAGAAGACGCAGTGGGCGCCGGTGGCGACGGTCAATGTCGTGGTGCACGAAGGCGTGGTCGAGCTGTGGGGTGCGATTATCGACGAACGGCAGCGTACCGCGCTGCAGGTCGCCGCCGAAAATATTCCCGGCGTCAAAGCCGTGAAGGATCACCTGGTTTGGATTGAACCGACCTCCGGGGTGACCATCGAGCCGACGGATACCGCGCTAACGCATTAGCGATGGCGGCGCGGGGGCGCACCTCTTTTATCTACTGTCTTTAAACGTGGGCCGATACGGATCGGTATCCGCTTAGGCATTGATCGGTCGGCAATTTCGCGCCTGTTTTGATGTGCCTCAACGCGGAGCTCCGCGTTTTGCGCATGCTGCGGGTGACGGATTTTCCTCACGGAGGAATCGATGTCTACCCTCACCCAATCCACGCCTCGCGCGGTTGCGCAGCCGAGCGTCAAGGAATCGAACTGGTTTGCCGCGAACTGGGGCCTGTTGGCCGCGGTCGCAGCGCTCGTTGTCATTCTGCTGCTGCCGACGCCGGCCGGCTTGCCGGTGGCCGGCCATCGCATGCTCGCGATTCTCGCCTTCGCCGTCATCATCTGGATGACGGAGGCCATCGATTATGCCGTATCGGCAATTGTGATCGCGGCATTGATGGCATTTCTGCTCGGCCTGGCGCCGAACGTCGCGAATCCGAAAGTGCTGCTCGGCACCAGCGGCGCGCTCGGGCTGGCGTTTAGCGGATTCGCCAATACCGCGCTCGTGCTGGTCGCATCGGCGCTGTTCCTGGCCGCCGCCATGACCGCGACCGGACTCGATAAGCGCATCGCGCTCAACATTCTGTCGCGCTCCGGCACCGAGACGCGGCACGTGGTGATCGGCACCATTCTGGTCGGTTTTGTGATCGCGCTCATGGTGCCGTCGACCACCGCGCGGGTGGCCTGCCTGGTGCCGATCACACTCGGCATCATCGCGGCATTCGGCGTCAACAAGCGCGGCGCCTTCGCCAGCATGTTGATGATCACGACGGTGCAGACCGCCAGCATCTGGAACGTCGGCATCAAGACTGCGGCGGCGCAAAACATGGTCGCCATCGGCTTCATCGAAAAGACTTTCGGCAAGAGCATCACCTGGCTCGAATGGCTGATCGCCGCCGGGCCGTTCGCTGTCCTGATGTGCATCGCGCTCTACTTTGTGATGACGCGGATGATGCCGCCGGAAGTCGTCGAAGTGCCGGGCGGCCACGAGGGCATCCGTAAGTCGCTTGCGGCACTTGGGCCGACAAAGGGCTCCGAAAAGAAGCTGCTCGCTTTGTCGCTGACCTTGATCGCATTCTGGGCCACTGAAGGCGTGCTGCATAAATTCGATACCAGCACCACGACGATTACGGCGGTGGCACTGATGTTCATGCCGGGCTTCGGCATCATGACCTGGAAGGAAGCGCAGCCGAAGATTCCGTGGGGCACCATTGTCTTGTTCGGCGTCGGCATCAGCCTCGGCACCGCATTGCTGCAGACCCAAGCGGCGACCTGGCTTGCCGACATCGTCGTGGCCCAGTTCGGGCTGAAGAACGCCACCGTGCTCTTCATCCTCGCCGTTATGAGTCTGTTCCTGGTCGTTATCCACCTCGGCTTCGCCAGCGCCACCGCGCTCGCCTCGGCCATGATCCCGATCGTGATCGCGGTGCTCAAGGGCGTTGCGACCCCCGGCGTCAACATCATCGGCATGACGATGTTGCTGCAATTCGTGGTCAGCTTCGGCTTCATCCTGGTGGTGAACGCGCCGCAGAACATGGTCGCCTATGGCACGGAGACCTTCAACGCACGCGACTTCGTGCGCACCGGTTTCGTGCTGACGATGATCGCGCTCGCTCTCGTGATGCTGCTTGGCGCCACCTATTGGCATTGGCTCGGTTACGCCTGAACCGAGCAAAGTAGTGGCGCGCACAACGGTAATGTTTGCGCGCGCTGGGGGGCTGCGGTGCCGGCAGGATGACTGCCGGCACCGTCCTTCCGTCCGCCGCCCCTTAATCCCCGTTTCCAAGGCCACGTGACCGAGCCGATCGGGTTGCCGCCGCTGGGCGAAACGGCGGCCGGCCAGGCGGTCCACGCCAGCGGAACTCACGCTTTTGAGCAAGCAAAACAGGCCTATTTGACCTGCGTCAAAGAGGATACCCGGGTCATGGCCGATATTTATCGCTGCGGCCCCTTCGATTTTCAGGCCGGCCAGACAACGGGATAGCAGTATGGCGAACGCGCTCGCTCCTCAGAAAACCATGACTCTCGGCGAGGGAGGGCTGGCGCTGGCCATGGCGGCATTGGCGCTGCTGTCGATCGTGATTGCGGCCAAGGCCTATACGCCGGAATACGCGTTCCACGCTTATCTTTTCACCGCCGCCAGCGTCGCCGCGGTGTTCGCCATCGTTAATCGCTACTACGAGCGGCCGGCCGAGCAGCAACCGCTGACCATCGACGGCAAGCCGAATTACAACATGGGCCCGGTCAAGTTTGCGACCGTTGCATCCATGTTCTGGGGCATCGCCGGCTTCACCGTCGGTGTTTACATCGCCAGCGAGTTGGCGTTTCCGTCGCTCAATCTCGACCTGGCATATATCACCTTCGGCCGCTTGCGCCCGCTGCACACCTCGGCGGTGATCTTCGCCTTCGGCGGCAACGTGCTGCTCGCCACCTCGTTTTATGTCGTGCAGCGCACCTGCCGCGCGCGGCTCGCCGGCGACCTCTCGCCCTGGTTCGTCGTGCTCGGCTACAATTTTTTCATCGTGATCGCCGGCACCGGCTATCTGCTCGGCATCACGCAAGGCAAGGAATACGCAGAGCCTGAATGGTATTCGGATCTCTGGCTCACCATCGTGTGGGTGACATATTTCCTGGTGTTCCTCGCCACCATCTTCCGGCGTACCGAGCCGCATATCTACGTCGCCAACTGGTTCTATCTCGCCTTCATCCTCACCATCGCGGTGCTGCATCTCGGCAACAACGCGTCGGTGCCGGTGTCGATCTTCTCGTCGAAGTCCTACATCGTCTGGTCGGGCGTACAGGATGCGATGGTGCAATGGTGGTACGGCCACAACGCGGTCGGCTTCTTCCTCACCGCCGGCTTCCTCGCCATCATGTATTACTTCATCCCGAAGCGCTGTAACCGGCCGGTCTATTCCTATCGGCTGTCGATTATCCACTTCTGGTCGCTGATCTTCCTCTACATCTGGGCCGGCCCGCATCATCTGCATTACACCGCGTTGCCCGATTGGGCGCAGACGCTCGGCATGACGTTCTCCATCATGCTGTGGATGCCGTCATGGGGCGGCATGATCAACGGAATCATGACGCTGTCGGGCGCCTGGGACAAGCTGCGCACCGATCCGGTGCTGCGCATGATGGTGGTGTCGGTCGCCTTCTACGGCATGTCGACCTTCGAGGGTCCGCTGATGTCGGTGAAGATCGTCAATTCGCT
>DAIMKK010000032.1:0-12727 GCA_036721745.1 Pseudolabrys sp.
CATGCCGGCGGTGTGCGCGGCGGCTGGGACAATCTGCTGGCGGTCATTCCGGGCGGCTCGTCGATGCCGCTGGTGCCGGCCGGCGCCGACCAAGCCGATACGCTACTGATGGATTTCGACGGCTGCCGCGACAAGAAATCCGCGCTCGGCACCGCCGCCGTGATCGTGATGGACAAGTCCACCGACATCATCCGCGCGATGGCGCGCATCTCCTATTTCTACAAGCACGAGAGCTGCGGCCAGTGCACGCCCTGCCGCGAGGGCATGGGCTGGATGTGGCGCGTACTCACCCGCATGGCGGAGGGCCGCGCGCAAAAACGCGAGATCGACATGCTGATGGAGGTGACGACGCAGATCGAGGGTCACACCATTTGCGCCTTCGGCGACGGCGCCGCTTGGCCGGTGCAGGGCCTGCTGCGGCACTTCCGTCCCGAGATCGAGCGGCGCATCGACGAATACACGCGCAATGCCGACGCCCACGGCGCGGTGCGCGAAGCGGCGGAATAGGGAAGGGGCAGCTCTTGGAGCCAAGCCATGACGTTCGAAAACAAGAATTTGCGGTGCAACCATTGCAGGTTCTGGTGGCCGACGGGAGAAGCGACCGGAAATGAGCCGAGCCGCGAACGATCGATCCTCGGGCAGTGCCGGCGCCGCGCGCCGTCACCGCTCATCACCGATTTGCCCGACCACGGCCGGCATTATCCGGCTTGGCCGACCACCAAGCGCGACGACTGGTGCGGCGAGCATGAGCACACCCAGATGTGATGACGCCGGATCGCATGAATTGAAGAAGAAAGCATGACCAAGCTTATTGTCGACGGTAACGAGATTGACGTCCCGCCGGAGTACACGCTGCTCCAGGCTTGCGAAGCCGCGGGCGCGGAAATTCCGCGCTTCTGTTTCCATGAGCGGCTGTCGATTGCCGGCAATTGCCGCATGTGCCTTATCGAAGTGCAGGGCATTCCGAAGCCGCAGGCGTCCTGCGCCATGGGGGTGAAGGATCTCGCCCCCAATAAAGACGGCTCGCCGAAGGTGCTGAGCACCAAGACGCCGATGGTGAAAAAGGCGCGCGAAGGCGTGATGGAATTCCTGCTGATCAATCATCCGCTCGATTGTCCGATCTGCGACCAGGGCGGCGAATGCGATCTGCAGGACCAGGCCATGGCCTATGGCGTGGACGCCAGCCGCTACGCCGAGAACAAGCGCGCGGTCGAGAACAAATATATCGGCGCGCTAGTCAAGACCATCATGACGCGCTGCATCCATTGCACGCGCTGCATCCGCTTCACCACCGAGGTCGCCGGCGTGCCGGAACTCGGCGCCATCGGCCGCGGCGAGGACATGGAGATCACCACTTATCTCGAGCAGGCGATGACCTCGGAGCTGCAAAGCAACGTGGTCGATCTCTGTCCGGTTGGTGCGCTCACCTCCAAGCCCTATGCCTTCGCGGCGCGGCCGTGGGAGCTCAACAAGACGCAGTCGGTCGACGTGATGGACGCGCTCGGTTCCGCCATTCGTATCGACACGCGCGGGCGCGAAGTGATGCGCATCCTGCCGCGCACCAATGACGAGGTGAACGAGGAGTGGATTTCCGACAAGACCCGCCACATCGTGGACGGCTTGCGCACGCAGCGGCTCGATCAGCCCTATCTGCGCGAGAACGGCCGCTTGCGGCCGGCGTCATGGAACGAAGCCTTCGCCGCCGTCGCCGCTAAAGTGAAGGCCGCGGGTGGCAAGCGCGTCGGCGCCATAGTCGGCGATCTGGCGGGCGCCGAGGAAATGTATGCGCTCAAGGATCTGCTTGGCCGTCTCGGCAGTGCCAATATCGACGCCCGGCAGGACGGCGCGGCGTTCGACCCGGCCTGGGGCCGCGCCAGTTACTTGTTCAACGCGACCATTGCCGGTATCGAGCGCGCCGACGCGTTGCTGATCGTCGGCTCCAATCCGCGGCGCGAGGCGGCGGTGCTCAATGCCCGCATCCGCAAACGCTGGCGCGCCGGCAATTTCCCGATCGCCCTGATCGGCGAAAAGGCCGACCTGACCTACCAATACGACTATCTCGGCGCCGGCGCCGAGAGCCTGGCCAATCTCGGCAAGAGCAAATTCGCCGAAGTGCTGAAGGCGGCCGAGCGCCCGCTCGTTCTGATCGGGGCCGGTGCCTTGGCGCGTCCGGATGGCGTCGCCATCGCCGCGCTGACCGCCAAGAAGGCGATCGAGTTCGGCGCGATCAAAGACGGCTGGAACGGCTTCTCCGTGCTGCATAGCGCGGCCTCGCGCGTGGGCGCGCTCGACCTCGGCCTCGTGCCGGGCAGCGGCGGCCTCGACGCGGTGCATATGGCGGAGGGCGGCGTCGACGTGCTGTTCCTGCTCGGCGCCGACGAGATCGAGGTCGCGCCCGGGCCGTGCGTCATTTATATCGGAACCCATGGCGACCGTGGCGCCCATCGCGCCGACGTGATCCTGCCCGGCGCCGCCTATCCGGAAAAATCGGCGCTTTACGTCAACACCGAAGGCCGTGTGCAGATGGCGAACCGCGCCGCGTTCCCGCCCGGGGACGCGCGCGAAGATTGGGCGATCCTGCGGGCACTGTCCGGCGTGCTCGGCCACACGCTGCCCTACGATTCATTGCCGCAGCTGCGGCAGGCACTGTTTGCGACGTATCCGCATTTCACGCGTCTCGACCAGATCACGGCCGGCGATGCCGGCGATATCCAGAAGCTCGCCAAGCTCGGCGGCGCCGCGGACAAGGCGCCGCTGCGTTCGTCGGTTCCCGAGTTCTACCTCACCAATCCGATCGCGCGCGCATCCGCCACCATGGCCGAGTGTTCAGCCCTGGCCAACGCGGCCGCCAAAACGGCGGCGGAGTAGCGGCCATGGACCTGATGGAATTCTTTTGGACCTATCTCTGGCCCTTTATCATCATCCTCGCGGAATGCCTGCTGCTGCTCGTGTTCCTGCTGGTGGCCGTCGCCTATGTCATTTATGCCGATCGCAAAATCTGGGCGGCGGTGCAGATGCGGCGCGGTCCCAACGTGGTCGGACCCTGGGGCCTGTTCCAGTCCTTCGCCGACATGTTGAAATTCGCGCTGAAGGAACCGACGATCCCCGCCGGCGCCAACAAAGGCGTGTTTCTGCTGGCGCCGCTGGTCTCCACCGTGTTGGCGCTCGCCGCCTGGGCGGTGATCCCGGTCAATGTCGGCTGGGCGATCGCCGATATCAATGTCGGCGTCTTGTACATCTTCGCCATCTCCTCGCTGATGGTCTACGGCATCATCATGGCCGGCTGGGCGTCGAATTCGAAATACCCCTTCCTATCGGCGCTGCGCGCGGCGGCGCAGATGGTGTCCTACGAGGTCTCCATCGGCTTCGTCATTATCACCGTGCTGCTGTGCGCGGGCTCGCTCAATCTGACGACCATCGTCACGGCGCAGCAGAACGGGCTCGCGAACCTGATCGGCCTGCCGTGGCTCGGTTTCCTGAACTGGTACTGGCTGCCGCTGTTCCCGATGTTCATCATCTTCTTCGTTTCGGCGCTGGCGGAGACCAACCGGCCGCCATTCGATCTGGCCGAAGCAGAATCGGAACTCGTCGCCGGCTTCATGGTGGAGTACGGCTCGACGCCTTACGTGCTGTTCATGCTCGGCGAATACGTGGCGATCTGCACCATGTGCGCCATGGGCACCATCTTCTTTCTGGGCGGCTGGCTGCCGCCGATCGCCGTTCCGCCGTTCACCTGGATACCGGGCGTGATCTGGTTCGTGCTCAAGGCGCTGGCGTTGTTTTTCATGTTCGCAATGGTGAAGTCGATCGTGCCGCGCTACCGCTACGACCAGCTGATGCGGCTCGGCTGGAAGGTGTTCCTGCCGATGTCGCTGGCGATGGTGGCGATCGTCGCCGTCGTGATCGAGTACGGCGTGCAGGTGCCAAAGTGAGGATGCGATGAGATTGGATCGCGCAGCCAAGGGCCTGTTTTTGTGGGAGTTCGTCACCGCCACGATTCTGGGCATGCGCTATCTCCTGGGGCCGAAGGCGACGCTCAACTATCCGGCCGAGAAGGGGCCGCTCTCGCCGCGCTTCCGCGGCGAGCACGCGCAGCGCCGCTATCCGAACGGCGAGGAGCGCTGCATCGCCTGCAAGCTGTGCGAGGCGATCTGCCCGGCGCAGGCGATCACCATCGAGGCCGGCCCCCGCCGCAACGACGGCACGCGGCGCACCACGCGCTACGACATCGACATGGTCAAATGCATCTATTGCGGACTGTGCCAGGAAGCTTGCCCGGTCGACGCCATCGTCGAGGGGCCGAATTTCGAATACGCCGCCGAGACGCGCGAAGAACTTTACTACGACAAGGAAAAATTGCTCGCGAATGGCGACCGCTGGGAACGCGAGATCGCCAAGAATCAGGCGCTCGACGCGCCCTATCGATGAGTATTTGCAGGTGAGACGATGATCGTTGCCGCGCTGTTCTTCTATCTCTTTGCCGGCATTTGCGTGGCGAGCGCCTTCATGGTGATCGCGGCGAAGAACCCGGTGCATTCGGTGCTCTATCTCATCCTCGCCTTCGTCAACGCGGCCGGGCTGTTCGTGATGCTGGGCGCCGAATTCCTCGCCATGATCCTGATCGTGGTCTATGTCGGCGCGGTCGCCGTGCTGTTCCTGTTCGTGGTGATGATGCTCGACGTCGATTTCGCCGAGCTCAAGCAGGGCGCCTTGCAGTATTTGCCGATCGGCATGCTGATCGGCGGCATTTTCCTCGCCGAGCTGCTGTTGGTGGTCGGCGCCTGGGTGATCGGACCCGGCGTTCCGCAGGCGATCGCAGCGCCGATCGCGGCCAAGGTGCCCAATATCGAGGCGATCGGCCTCGTGCTCTACACCCGCTACGCCTATTTCTTCGAGGCCGCCGGCATCATCCTGCTGATCGCCATGATCGGCGCCATCGTGCTGACGCTGCAGCACCGGGTGCGTGTGCGCCGCCAGAACATTCCCGAGCAGAACGCGCGCACGCCGGCAACGGCGATGGAAATCGTCAAGGTGCGGTCGGGGCAGGGGCTGGGGAGCAATACATGACCATCGGCCTCGGACATTATCTCTCGGTTGCCGCCATCCTGTTTACGCTCGGGATTTTCGGCATCTTCCTCAACCGCAAGAACGTGATCATCATCCTGATGTCGATCGAGCTGATTTTGCTGGCGGTCAACATCAATCTGGTCGCCTTCTCCAGCCATCTCGGCGACATCGTCGGCCAGATTTACGCGCTCTTGGTGCTCACGGTGGCGGCGGCGGAAGCCGCGATCGGGCTCGCCATCCTTGTCGTCTACTACCGCAATCGCGGCTCGATCGCGGTCGAAGACATCAATCTGATGAAGGGCTGATAATCTAAATGTACCAGGCCATCGTCTTTTTGCCCCTGCTGGGGGCCATTCTTGCGGGGCTGATCGCCATCGCCGGCGCGCGGGCGCGCTGCCCCGGCGAGGGCCCGCCGCCGGGCCTGGAAGAGGGCGCTGTCGCTTCCGATCACGGCACGCATGCGGAACACGTGCACGCCGCGCATGGCCACGACGACCACGGGCACGAACCGGCCGCCGCCGGATCGCGCCTGGCGGAACTGATCACCACCACGCTGCTGCTTATTTCCATGATCCTGTCGTGGATCGCCTTCGTGCAGGTCGGCTTCGGCCATCATGATGAACGCGTGCCGGTCTTCACCTGGATGCTCTCCGCCGATTTGAAGGTGGAATGGGCGCTGCGCATCGACACACTTACCGCGGTGATGCTCGTGGTAGTGAACACAATCTCGGCCTTCGTGCACATCTATTCGATCGGCTACATGGAGGAGGACCCGTACCGGCCGCGTTTCTTCGCCTATTTGTCGATCTTCACCTTCTTCATGCTGATGCTGGTGACCGCCGACAACCTGGTGCAGATGTACTTCGGCTGGGAAGGCGTGGGTCTCGCAAGCTATCTGCTGATCGGCTTCTGGTATCACAAGCCGGAAGCCAACGCCGCGGCGATCAAGGCCTTCGTGGTCAACCGCGTCGGCGATTTCGGCTTCGCGCTCGGCATCTTCGCTCTGTTCGCGATGGTCGGTGCGATCGATCTCGACACCATCTTCGCGCAGGCGCCGTCGCTGGTCGGCAAGACCATTCCGTTCTTCGGCTGGCATCCTGATGCACTCACGCTCATCTGCCTGATGCTGTTCATGGGCGCCATGGGCAAGTCGGCGCAGTTCCTGCTGCACACCTGGCTTCCCGACGCCATGGAAGGCCCGACGCCGGTCTCCGCCCTGATCCATGCCGCCACGATGGTGACCGCCGGCGTGTTCATGGTGGCGCGGCTGTCGCCGCTGTTCGAGCTGGCGCCGAACGCGCAGAGCTTCGTCATCTTTATTGGAGCCACCACGGCGATGTTCGCCGCCACCGTCGGCCTGGTGCAAAACGACATCAAACGCGTCGTCGCCTATTCGACCTGTTCGCAGCTCGGCTACATGTTCGTCGCCATGGGCTCTGGCGCCTATTCGATCGGCATGTTCCATCTGTTCACGCACGCCTTCTTCAAGGCGCTCTTGTTCCTCGGCTCCGGCTCGGTGATCCTCGCCATGCATCACGAGCAGGACATGCGGCACATGGGCGGCCTCAAGGACCGCATCCCGTACACTTACATCGTGATGATCATCGGCACGCTGGCGCTCACCGGCTTCCCGCTCACCGCCGGCTATTTCTCCAAAGACGCCATCATCGAAGCGGTCTTTGTGGCGAAGAGTCCGATGGCGCTTTATGGCTTCATTTGCACAGTTGGCGCCGCACTGCTCACCTCGTTCTATTCATGGCGCCTGATCTTCAAGACCTTCCACGGCGAGCCGCACGACCGCAAGCATTGGAAGGAGGCGCATGAGAGCCCGATGGTGATGCTGATCCCGCTCGGCTTCCTCGCCTTCGGCTCGATCATGGCCGGGCTGCCGTTCAAGGAGATCTTCGCCGGCCACGGCGTCGAGGGATTCTTCGGCTCCTCGCTCGCCTTCGCCAAGAGCAACAGCGTGCTCGAAGACATGGAGCACATCCCGCTCTGGATCGGGCTGTTGCCGACGCTGATGATGGCGCTCGGCTTCGTCATCGCCTGGCAGTTCTATATCCGCCGCCCGGATATCCCGGTCGAACTCGCGCGCACTCACGAGGTGCTCTACAAATTCCTGCTCAACAAGTGGTACTTCGACGAGCTGTACGACGCGATCTTCGTGCGTCCCGCCAAGTGGCTCGGCCGCCTGTTGTGGAAGGGCGGCGACGGCTGGCTGATCGACGGCTTTGGCCCCGACGGCGTCTCGGCCCGCGTGCTCGACGTCACCCGCAACGTGATGCGGCTGCAGACCGGCTATCTCTATCACTACGCCTTCGCCATGCTGATCGGCGCGGCCGCCTTCATCACCTGGTTCATGTTCGCGGTGCATTAGCATGATCCCGAAAAGTGGAAACCGGTTTTCGGCAACGATCATGCGAAGAGAAAAACGATGAATATTAATTGGCCGATTCTCTCCGTTGTCACGTTCCTGCCGCTGCTCGGCGCTGCGTTCATCATGCTGGTGCGCGGCAACGAGGCGCTTGCCAAGGGCACCGCGCGCTGGGTGGCGATGTGGACGACGCTGGTCACCTTCGCCATCTCGCTGGTGATGGTGTGGCGCTTCGATGCGACCTCGGCGGAATTCCAATTCGTCGAGAAGCATCCGTGGCTCGGGATATCCAGCTATCACATGGGCGTGGACGGCATTTCGCTGCCCTTCGTGATCCTCACCACCGCGTTGATGCCGATCTGCATCCTGGCGAGCTGGACCGTGATCCAGAAGCGCGTGAAGGAATATATGATCGCGTTCCTGGTGCTGGAAACGCTGATGATCGGCACCTTCTCGGCGCTCGACCTGGTGTTGTTCTATCTGTTCTTCGAAGGCGGCCTGATCCCGATGTTCCTGATCATCGGCGTCTGGGGCGGCCCGCGCCGGGTCTATGCCAGCTTCAAGTTCTTCCTCTACACGCTGCTCGGCTCGGTTCTTATGCTGTTGGCCATCATGGCGATGTATTGGGAGGCCGGCACCACAGACATTCCGGCACTGCTGCAGCACGGCTTTCCGCTCGGTTTGCAGAAATGGGCGTGGCTCGCCTTCTTCGCATCGTTTGCGGTCAAGTTGCCGATGTGGCCGGTGCACACCTGGTTACCGGACGCGCATGTGGAAGCGCCGACCGCCGGCTCGGTCATCCTCGCCGCGATCCTGCTGAAGATGGGCGGTTACGGATTCCTGCGGTTCTCGCTGCCGATGTTCCCGTCGGCGAGCCATGACTTCGCGCCGATGATCTTCACGCTGTCGGTGGTCGCTATCATCTACACCTCGCTGGTGGCGCTGATGCAGGAGGACGTGAAGAAGCTGATTGCCTATTCCTCGGTCGCGCACATGGGCTTCGTGACGATGGGAATATTCGCGCTGACCCCGCAAGGCGTGGCCGGCGGCATCTTCCAGATGATCTCGCATGGCATCGTCTCTGGCGCGCTGTTCCTTTGCGTCGGCGTGGTCTACGACCGCATGCATACCCGCGAGATCGCCTTCTATGGCGGGCTGGTCAACCGCATGCCGGTGTTCGCGGCGGTGTTTATGGTATTTACGCTCGCCAATGTCGGCCTGCCGGGCACCTCCGGTTTCGTCGGCGAATTCCTCTCGCTGATCGGCACCTTCAAGGCCAACAACGCGGTCGCGACCGTCGCCACGCTCGGCGTCATCCTGTCGGCGGCCTATGCTCTGTGGCTCTACCGCAAGATGATCTTCGGAAATCTAAAGCCGGCGCTGGTCGGCATCAAGGACATGGGCTGGCGGGAAATACTCATCTTCACGCCGCTGGTCGCGCTCACCATTTTATTCGGGGTGGCGCCGAAGCCTGTGCTCGACATGTCGGCGGCGTCCGTCGCCCAGTTGCTCGATAACTATAAACACGCCATGGCCGCGGCCCCGGCCACGGATTCAAAAACCGGCGCAATCGCCATCACGATGGAACGGGCCGAAATGATCCCAGTGAGCGCCGCGCAATGAACCAAGCTGTACACTTGCAAGAACTGCTGCCGATCTTGCCGGAAGGCGTACTGGCGATCGGCGCCATGCTGATGCTGATGATCGGTGTCGGCGCGCACCAGAGCGAGCGCAGCGCGGGGATCGTGAACGGCTTTTGCGTCGCCGTGCTGGCGCTCGCCGCCTTGGCCGTGGTGCTGTTGCCGGCCGGCCGCACCGAATTATTCGGCGGCAGTTTGGTCGTTGACGATTATGCTCGCTTTCTCAAGCTGTTAGCGCTCGCCGGCTCGGGCGGCGCGTTGATCCTGTCGCTCAACTGGCTCACCGTCGAGAAGCAGCAGAAATTCGAATACGGCGTGCTGTTTTTGCTCTCGACGCTCGGCATGATGCTGCTTATTTCCGCCGCCGACCTGATCGCGCTCTATCTCGGGCTTGAGATGATGAGCTTGCCGCTTTACGTGGTGGCCGCCTCGAACCGCGACAATGTGCGCTCGACCGAAGCCGGATTGAAATATTTCGTGCTGGGCGCGCTGTCGTCCGGCATGCTGCTGTACGGCGCGTCGCTGATTTACGGTTTCACCGGTACCGTGAGTTTCACGGGTATCGCCAAGGCCACCGGTCATGGCGCCAATCTCGGCCTGATCTTCGGCCTGGTGTTCATGTTCGTCGGCTTCTGCTTCAAGATCTCCGCGGTGCCGTTCCACATGTGGACGCCCGACGTCTACGAAGGCGCGCCGACGCCGGTGACCGCGTTCTTCGCCGCCGCGCCGAAAGTCGCCGGTATCGCCATTTTCGTGCGCGCGACCATGGTCGCGTTCCCCGGCATCGCGCACGAGTGGCAGCAGATCGTGGTGTTCGTGTCGATCGCCTCGATGGTGCTCGGCGCCTTCGCGGCCATCGGCCAGCGCAACATCAAGCGGCTGATGGCTTATTCCTCGATCGGCCACATGGGCTTCGCGCTGGTCGGGCTTGCCGCCGGTACGGCCGAGGGCGTGCAGGGCGTGCTCGTCTATATGTCGATCTACGTGGCGATGACGCTCGGCGTCTTTGCGGCGATCCTCGCCATGCGGCGCGACGGCAAGTTCGTCGAGACCATCGGGGATCTGGCAGGCCTTGCCCGCACCCATCCGACCATGGCGTTCTTCCTGGCGATGCTGTTGTTCTCGCTTGCCGGCATTCCGCCGCTCGCCGGCTTCTTCGCGAAGTTCTACGTGTTCCTCGCCGCCATCAAGGCCGGGCTCTATACGCTCGCGGTGATCGGCGTGCTCTCGAGCGTGGTGGGCGCCTATTACTATCTGAACATCGTGAAGATGATATATTTCGACGAGCCGGTGAAAGGCTTCGATCGCATGTCGGGCCTGTTGCGGCTAGTGCTGGGCGTGTCGGGTCTCGCCGTCATGCTGTTCTTCGCCTATCCCGCCCCGGTCCTGGACGCGGCAACCGTGGCGGCGAAATCCCTTTTCTGAATGCACCGCGAAGCCACGGGCCTGGCGGGGGTCCGGCACGAAAAATACGAAATTCTCGGCTCCACCAATGCCGAGGCGCTGGCGCGTGCGCGCACCGGCGAACGCGGCCCGTTGTGGATCACGGCGCGCAGCCAGAGCGAGGGGCGCGGCCGGCGCGGCAGCGTATGGACGTCGCCGCCGGGCAATCTCTACGCCAGCCTGCTGCTGAGCGAGCCTTCACCGCAGCCTTTGGCGCCGCAATTGTCATTCGTGGCGGCGCTGGCACTGCACGATACCTTGTGCGACTGCGCGCCGCCTCTGGGGCCGCAGTTCAAGCTCAAATGGCCGAACGATTTGCTGCTTGGGCCGGACAAGCTCGCCGGCATTTTGATTGAGGGCGAGAGCGAGCCGGTGTTCGCGGTCGTCATCGGCTTCGGCGTCAATTGCGCCAGCCATCCGCTCGACACGGCTTTTCCGGCGACCGATCTGCTTTTGGCCGGCGCGGTGGTTGCGCCTGAGGCCCTGTTTGCCGCGCTGTCGGCGGCGATGCTGCGCCGGCTGGCGCAGTGGCAGAGCGGCGCCGGTTTTGCGGCTATCCGCGCCGATTGGCTGGCGTGCGCCGCCGGTCTTGGCGAGGACATCCGGGTGCGCCTGCCGGAGCGCGAGTTGCGCGGGCGCTTCCACGGGCTCGATGAGGCCGGCCGGCTGCAAGTCGAGCAGCCGGACGGGCTCGCGACCGTCACCGCCGGTGAAGTATTCGGGCTGGGATCCTGATTATGGCGCAAGCATCGCAAGAACTGGTGTTCGCGCCGCTTGGCGGCGTCGGCGAGATCGGCATGAACCTGTCGATCTACGGGCTGGGCGACGAACGCCACCGCCAATGGCTGGCGGTCGATCTCGGCGTGTCGTTTGCCTCGGAAGAGCATTTGCCGGGCATCGATCTGATCTTTCCCGACATTCGCTATCTGGTGGCGGAGCGCAAAAACCTCGCCGGCCTGGTGATTACCCACGCGCACGAGGATCATTATGGCGCGATCCTCGATCTGTGGCCGAAGTTGAAGGTTCCAATCTTTGCCACGCCGTTCACCGCCGCGCTGCTGGCGGCCAAGCGCGCGAGCGAGCCGGGCGCGCCGGAGATTCCGGTGACGATCGTGCCGCTCGGCGGCCGCTTCAATGTCGGCCCGTTCGATGTCGAGCTGGTCTCGATGGCCCATTCTATCCCGGAATCGAACGCGCTCATCATCCGCACGCCGGCGGGCGCTGTCTTGCATACCGGCGACTGGAAGATCGATCCGACGCCGATCCTGGGCGACGTCACCGACGCGAACAAGCTGCGCGCGCTCGGCGAGGAAGGCTGCCTCGCCATTGTCGGGGATTCCACCAATGCGGTGCGCGACGGCCGCTCGCCCTCCGAAAAGGATGTGGCGAAGACCATCGCCGAGTTAGTCAAGGCCGCGCGCGGCCGCGTGGCGGTGACCACCTTCGCCTCCAACGTGGCGCGCCTGCGTTCGGTGATCGACGCTGCTCGCGGTGCCGAGCGCGAGGTGGTGGTGGTCGGCCGCGCCATGGAACGCGTCATCCAGGTCGCGCGCGAGACCGGATACCTGGAAGGCGTGCAGGAGCTGCGCGCGGTCGACGCCTATGGCTATCTGCCGCCCAACAAAGTGGTGGCGCTGTGCACCGGCAGCCAGGGCGAGCCGCGCGCCGCGCTCTCGCGCATCGCCGAGGATCAGCATCCGGACGTGACGCTGTCGCGCGGCGACACGGTGATTTTTTCCGCCCGCACCATTCCCGGCAATGAAAAATCGGTCGGCCGCATCATCAACGGACTGATCGACCAGGGCATCACGGTGATCACCGATCGCACGCATCTGGTGCATGTGTCGGGGCATCCGCGCCGCGCCGAGCTCGAAGAGCTGATCTCCTGGGTCCGCCCGAAGATTCTCATCCCGGTGCACGGCGAGGCCTTGCATTTGTCCGAGCACGCCGCGCTCGCCCGCCGCTGCGGCGTCAAGGAGGTCGTGCAGTGCCGCAACGGCGATCTGGTGCGGCTGTCGCCGTCGGCCGGGATCATCGACGAGGTGCCGTGCGGGCGGCTCTACAAAGACGGCTCGCTGCTGGTCGAGGCCGATGCGCGCACGGTCGCTGACCGCAAGCGGCTGAGTTTTGCCGGGGCGGTTTCGGTCGCGCTCGCGATCACCGACAAGGGAGAGCTGATCGACGACCCGTCGCTCGATCTGAT
>DAIMKK010000033.1:0-6599 GCA_036721745.1 Pseudolabrys sp.
GCATTGTGGCCCGCGGCCCTCGAACCACCAGTGCTCCGACCCATCGATCTGGATCAGCTCGCCCAGGCAATCCCGGCGATACCTCGGCTGGTGAACAGGCTTCAACCGGGCGCGGCGATCCTTCCACAAACCAGCCATCATCATCCATTGCCGGAGTGTCTCGCGCGCTAGATGAATCCCATGCAGCTCCGCGAGCTTCTCCGCCGCCAGCGTCGGGCCAAAGTCCGGGTAGCGCTCCCGGATGATGCCAATCACTTCGGCACGCAAAGCCGTCGGGTAGCAGCGGTTGCTCGGCCTGCCGCGCCGTCGGGACACCAGCGCCTGCGGGCCATGCTTGCCGTACGCCTTCGCCAGCCGAAACACCTGGCGCCGCCCAAGCCCCATCAACGTCGATGCCTCGGCAATCTTGATCCTGCCATCCGCCAGATCATGCAACACGCTCATCCGGTCGATCTCCGTCCGGCTCATCGTAATCACCGTCATCGGCCCAATGCTCCCCGACTGAAACTGCGAAGAGTGACATCTCTATCTGGGCCAACGGTGACTTCTCTATCTGGCGTCTACATGTGTGTCGCGCGTATCCGTTTTTATGGAACGTGAGGGTCTGCTTTGCGCCATAAGCAGTCGTTCGCACTCGAAATAGAGAAACGGCGGCCCACGCTCTAAAATTTCCGTGCCGGTAGCTGAAAAACTGTTTATAGCGGCGCTTAAATCGCTCTTGGAACACCCAATCCGCCAACTCATGCTTACGGGAGTCACGGTTCTCGCGACGCCGAAGAAATTGACTCAAACAGGCAGTCGCGCAATTCGCTCATACCATTTACGACACGCCACGCCCCAGCGTCGCGAAGACGATCGGGGCGATGGTAGCCCCACGATACAGCCACTCCGCGAACATCGGCGGCGCGCGCCATTTCAATGTCGAATGCCGTGTCGCCAATCATGATTGCATCCTCGGCTTTTACAGCCGCCTCGCTCAGCGCCTGAAGTATCATTCCCGGATGTGGTTTGGACGGCGCCTTGTCGGCGGTCTGGACCGTGCAGAAATGCCCCTGCCATCCGAACCGCTCCAGCGCTGGCGCAATTGCATGAGAAAGGTGCCCGGTGGCGATCCCAAGACGCACGTCCTTGTGTTCCGCCAGCGCAGCCAGCAAGTCGGCGGCACCGCTGAACGGCACTTCCGCGTAGGCCGCGTCGGCACGAAGCAGCGGCAGTACACGTCGGTAAGCCGCAAGCATCTTCTCGACCGGCGCGTCCGGTCCAGCCAATTGCAAGAGAACAAGTTCCAGGGACATTCCAACCAGCGAGAAGCTTTCGTCCTCGGACGGCAGAGAAAGTCCGAATTCACCGAAAACGACGCGATTTGATTCGACAATCAGTTTGCGGCTGTCGACGAGGGTGCCATCGAAATCGAAGATTACGAGCTTCACTGCGATACTTCCGATGCGCTGATGTGTTGGACAAAGTATCTTTCGTTTCCCACCGTCGCAAGAGAGCGAACCGTGGCGGCTGCCAATACTGCTAACGCGGTACGATCTATAACCCCTTCAACGAGCCAGCCTCGATCAGCAACCGGTTGAAACGCCGCGCCTCCGTGCCATCCGCGCAGCGGTAGAACTGACCATGGCAGCGTTGCAGGATCTCCTTCTGTTCGGAAAAGCTCGGATCAAGCGGCACTCCGGCTGCTTCCTGTATCACCAGCGGCAGGTATGCCGCGTCGAGCGTGTCGAGCGCGGAGGACAGGTCGGCCGGCGTGAAGTTCACCGCATCGATCGCATAATAAGTGGTCAGATAGCTCGGATCCAATGCCGTCAGGCGGCGCGCAAGTGCGGCCTTGCTGAGCAAGGGATCGATGATTCGAGGGCCGAACTGGGGCTGATGATCGCCATAGCGCACGATCAGGAAAGATTCAGCCGGGAATTCCCGCGTCAGCCGCCCCAGCAGCGCGCTGTAGTCATGCGCCGTCATACCCTGGCGGCGGATATATTCCTCGACGTCCGGCGCATTACCTAGATCATGCCAGTCGGGCGTTAGTTCGGGACGCAGGCGGGTGTCCCAGGGGAAATGATTGGCGACATTGTAGACGTAGAGGAAGAGCGGCCCGTTGCCGCGTTCGCGCTCGAGAATCTTGATGGCCTGGTTGAAATAGAAGCTGTCAGCCTCGAAGTCGCGGGTGCCGAGGTCGAGCATGTCCAGATAATGCGCGATGCCGACTGTTGTCTGGAAGGCGCGCGAACCAAGAAAAGCACCATAAAACGGATAGAGACTGAAGGTGTTGTAACCACAGCGGCTCAATGAAAGCGGCAGACCTCGACCTAGGTGTCCCGCGGCGATCCGGGTCACGGACGTCGCAAAACGTCCGTAGGAGCGGGCCGAAAGGCCGGTGAGCACATTATACTCGGTGAACCAGCTGGGCCCGCCTACGCCCTCCACGATGAGCTTGCGCGCTTTGCCGTCCAGCGACTCAAAATGATGCCGGTAGCCGGGCGGCACTTTTATGCCGGGCGCGGCGGTAATGTCGAAGCTGGATTCATCATGGAGCAGGATAATGTGCGGGAGTTTGCGCGCCGCCTGACAAGGCGCGGCCGCCGCCACTCTCAGGCCTCCGGTCACACCTGCATCTGATTCCAGGTATCCGTGGGTGGCGAATTCATGGATTGCCTCAACGCCGGTGCGCGCGAATTTCGAAACATAATTTTGGCTGATGAAATCCTCTTGCAGATCGGTCGGGAACGACAGTGACAGCGCAATGAGGGCGACCATACACAAGGCACCGCCGACAAGGCTGCTGCGCACACGCACGCGGTGCGGATCGAGCCGCCAGGCCGCGATCAAGAGCGCGGCCGTTGCCGCCGCGGCGAGTGCGACCCATCCACCCAGCGAGGGAAAGACCGTAAGCAGGAAGGCCGATGTATCCCGGTCGATGATCATCAGGTCGACGAAGTCGACGGTCATCCAAAGTTTGTCGAACTTGAATCGCGACAGAAGCGTGAGAGCGACGACGAGTTCGAGCGCCAGCAGCGCCGCGACGACCGGCCGACGAACCAGCGCCAGCCAGAAGCAATTCAGGAGCGCCCAGCTGAGCAGGAAGGCGGCCTTGGCGACCAGGTCGACTTCGGTCGCGGCCATGACGATCAACGCCGCCATGTGAAGAACAGCGACGAGACAAAGCGCCACCCTGTCGCGGTAGGACATGGCGCGCGCCGGCATCAGGCGGCCCCCGTGGTTCGCCCCGGTGCGCGGCCTGCTGACAGGTGGCTGATCGAACCGCTGTTGCGAGATATACCACCGGAACCGGGAACCCGAGCCGTTGGCCAAAGTATCGCTTCTCCCCTATATTGGCTGGACGGGCGAAAGCATCGGAGATTGCCATGCGTATTCTTGCGGCGATTGGCGCGCTGGCGATCATTGTCGGCATCGGCGCGGCGGTATTCTTTTTCGGCGGCTTCTATAGTGTCGCGGCGACCGCCGAAGACCCAACTGTTGTCACCTGGGCGCTGACCGAGGTGCGCAATGCGTCGACCAATCGTTACGCGCTCGACCAGCCTCCCGCCTCCATCAACGACCCCGCCAGCGTGCAGGCCGGCGCCAAGGCGTTCGCCGCTCATGGCTGCACCACGTGTCATGGCGGGCCGGGCGTCGCCTGGGCCAAACTCTCGGAAGGACTGCATCCCGATCCGCCCGACTTGAAGAAAGTCGTCGATGATCGTTCCCCGGCGCAGTTGTTCTGGGTGGTCAAGAACGGCATCAACATGACCGGCATGCCGAGCTTCGCTCTGGCCGGCGCCAAGGACGAGGAGATCTGGCAAATCGTCGCGTTCCTGAAAAAATTGCCTGATGTCTCGGAAGCCGATTACAAGAGCTGGACCGCGGCACGCTGAGGCGCAATTCATGGCACGCGAACCTTCGGCCGGCCCAACGCGGCGACGGCCCCGCCTGATATGCCAGCAATGACCGCCCAATAGCCGTAGCGGAAATCCGACGCGACGCCGAAGGCAAAGAAGCTGAGCACATAGACGGCAGCCGATCCGCAAACGCCGAATGCGAACGCGCCCTCGGGCGTCTGGCGCCGCCGCCAGGCGAAACCGCACACGACGATGCAAACCAGCAGCCACGAACCCGCCCGGAACAGCGGCGTCGGCTTGAGCCTATCGTGCAGCCAGACCAATGCGGCGAAGACCGGACTGTCGGAAAATACGGTCTCCGCCGGGCGCTCGACGTCGGCCAACCACATCGTGATGTTGTTGCCGGCGAGGAAATTCCACATGAACGCCGCACGATGCCGGAGATAGGCGAACGGATGGCGCATGACCGCGTACCCCCAGGCCTCGGTAATCGCGGGCGTGCCGAACAGTTTCTCCTCGCGCTCGACCTTGCGCATCACGAAATCGCAGGGCTCCAGCCGCCAATAGATGTCCCACTGGATCGGTTGATAGCAGGAGTTCAGGAGCAGCGCGCTCTCAGGCTCGCTCCAGGTGACCGGAAACTGGTTCTGCCCGGTGAAGTGGCTGATGCCGCCGAGGTCGAATATCATGATCGACTGCAACGGATGCTGCCGCGTCGCGCCGAGCGCGCCGTAATACACCACTTGCACCAGCGCGAAAAATCCCGCCACCGCCGGGACGAACAGGATCGCCATGCGCTTCCAGGACACCTGCGTCGGCCAGGCGATGTAAGCGCCAAGGATGGGTGCTGCGATCAGCGCATTCGGGCGCAACAAAACTCCAACGGCACACAACGCAAGCGCCAGCATCTGCACCAGCATGCGCAACCGCGCGCCGCGTTCGGCGGCGGCGAAGACGATCGCGGCGGCCAGCAGCCAGCTGGTCGCAAACAGCACATCGCGCCAGATGATTCCGACAAAGACGAAGGCCGGCGGCGTCAGCGCCAACAGCGGCAGCAATAGCGCCAGCCGGCTTGAGCGGCCTGCCAGCGCGAATGCCAAGAGGGCAAAGCCCAGCCAGTAACAGGTCGCGATCAGCAGGAACATGCTGCCCGGGCCGGGCGCAATTGGATCGATGACACCCCACAGCACGGTCATGACAGGGGATTGCCAGTCGCCCAAAACACCCTTGGCGATGTCCTCGTGGACGAATTTCGCGTCGTAGGTCATGATGCCCGGATAAAAAATCGCCAGCGTCAGGCCGTAGCCTGCGGCGATCAGGGCGGCGACGGCCAGACGCAAGCGTCGCAGCTCCGACTGCCCGCGATCAGGCGAGAGCGGCATAGATGTCCCCGGAATTGGCCGCGTGCGGCAGCCCGGCCAGCCAGCGTGCGATCGCTTCGCCGCCAACCCAATCGGCGTTCACAAAAGTCTGGCTCTCGCCCAAGGCGGCGTTGAACCTGACGTAACCGAGCGCGATGCAGCGCTCGATGCAAGCGAGCGCGACGTCGCGCTGGATGATCGTGAACTCGAATGACAGCGCCTTGACTGCATGGGTAAGCCCCTGCAGCGCCTCTGCCTCGAAACCCTCAACGTCGATCTTGATTAAGGCCGGTGCGCCGTACTTGTCGATCAGCGCATCCAGCGTCGTCACCGGCACCTGCATCGATCTGGTCCAGCGCTGTGTTTGCCAGCCAGGCGCGCCGCGTGCCGCGCTCACGAACGCATCCGACGCCGTCGAAACCGTGGGATTATCAGCGTTGATCATCAGGCGGGTCGCGCCGGCGCCGCGGCCGATCGCTACCGCCTCGATCGCAACATCGGCACAGCGCCCGTAAAACAGTTTCAGCAGCTTGACCATGGCCGGCTGCGGCTCGACCGCGACAATACGCGCGCCGAGCCGGCGGAACGAAGCCACTCGGTCACCGACATGGGCGCCGATATCGAACACAAGCTCATCACGCTTGACAAAGCCGCGATAGAGCCGGTCCATCGCCGCCGCGCGCGACCCGTCACCGTAGTAAATGCGAAGTGACCGGATAATGCCGCGCGCGGTGCGAAAGCCTTCGAACACCGCCTTCAGACCGAACTTGGCTGTTGCAACGGCATCGCCGACTCGATCGCGGGTAATGCGAGGGGCAACAGCACGGCCGGCCTCATCGTCTCCTCGGGCAACCGGCCAATGCCAATCCGGGAGGTAAAACTTCCGAACCGAGGCCATGCGGTCACCATGGCAAACGGGACCGCCAAGGCCGGGCCGCCGGCGAGAAACAGCGCATATGGGATCGCGGCCGGCTGCGTCATCGCCAGGAGGCCGAGCATGGCCCATCCGAGCATCGTGTGCGGCCACAAATTGTGCAATGCCAGTGTGAACGGCACTGCATGATCGTCACGTGTCTGTCCGATCCAACCAATTTCACGGCCGAACAGCAGACCGGCGAGGAAGATGGTATGGCCGAACCACAGAATCGGACAAAGCAGGATCGAGTACACGGTTTCGATGAGGTAATTGAGGATGAACAGTCCGGCCCCGCCGAACCCGCGGCGAAGTTCCGGGCGCAACAGGATCTCGACGGCGCTGGTGATCTTCGGCGAGAAGAACATTACCAGCACGCAGACGAACAGCGCCATGCCGGCGTCGGGACGAATGAAGTTCGCCGGCGTATCGGAGAATGCGACGGCCAGCGTGCCGAGCACCAGCAGCCCGATCCAGGCT
>DAIMKK010000033.1:6609-12684 GCA_036721745.1 Pseudolabrys sp.
GGGAGCCGATGAACATCAGGATCGCCAATGCCAGCTGATAGCGGCTGACCGGCTTGAGGCCGGGAAGCGAGAGAAAGCGCCAATACTGCATGTTGCCCTGGCACCAGCGCAGATCCCGACGGATGAATTCGAGCAAGGTCGGAGGATTTTCCTCCCAGCCCAAATCTTCTCGCGGCAGCACGCGGACAGCATAGCCAGCCGCGCGCATCAGCACGGCTTCGATCTGGTCGTGGCTAAGAATATGGCGATCTTCCGATCCGCCTTGAGACAGAACCGGCAAGGCGCAATGCGCGATGAACGGCTCAAGTCGCAGCGCAGCGTTGTGGCCCCAATAGGGCCCGCAGTCACCCTGCCACCAGGCACTGCCGATGGTATAAGAGCGCATGCCGAGCCGCATGCCGAACTGAAAGACCCGCGCAAAGGCGCTGGTGGACGGAAGGCCCACGATCAATCCCTGAAGAATACCGAGCCCGGGATCGGCCTGCATGATGCGAACCAAACGCAGGACGGCGTCGGCGGTCATGAAACTGTCGGCGTCGAGCGTCACCGCGAAATCGTATTTGCTGCCCCAACGCTCGCAGAAATCACGGATGTTACCGGCCTTGAAGCCCGTATTAACCACGCGGCGCCGGTAGGTGATCCCTACCCGGTCGCGCCAGCGCGATGCCAAGGCCGCGAAACACGCCTCCTCGTTGCCTGCAGTGTCAGCATCGCTGGTGTCGCTCAGCACATAGAGATGGAAACGCTCGCCGCAACCGGCAGCGTCCAGGCCCGCCAGCATTGGCTCGAGATTGCGGATCATCCGCTCCGGCAATTCGTTGCGGATGCACAACAGGATCGCGGTCGACGCCGTCACCGGCTCGTCGCCACGGATGCGCGCCGCCATCGGCATGACCGCGGCAACCGGGTCGACGGAAAAACGCATGATCAGAAACGCGATCACTGCGTTCCAGAATCCCGCCACCATCCAGGGCAGCGTCATCGCGAACAGCCCCAGCAGTATTGCGTCGGTGATGCCGAAGCCACCCGGCGCCAGCGCCAGCGCGGCAAGGGCCAGCGACCCGGCCATGGTGGCGGCAAACAGGACAGCAAACAGCAGGCGCCGGCCGAAAATTTCGTTTCCGGCGGCATCGGCCTGCATGGCTTGGAGTGGGATGCGCTCTAACACGCGGTTACGACTTCTAATCCCTCGGCGGACGGTGCAAACTCGATGATATAACACCGCGAACCGTCCCAAAGTCCAATCCGGGGATAAAAGTAAAGTGGCAATCAGTCGGACCGACGAGATGGCTGAGGCGCTCTGGTATAGCGCCCCCGGACAAGCCGATATCCGCCAGGAAGCGCTCGCACCGCCCGGAGCGGACGAAGTGCGGGTGCGGGCGCTTTTCGGCGCGGTCAGCCGCGGCACCGAGGCGCTGGTGCTTGCCGGACGCGTGCCGGTGAGTGAGTTCGAACGCATGCGTGCGCCCTTCATGGCCGGCAATTTTCCGTTTCCGGTGAAATACGGCTACGCCACGGTCGGTCGGATCGAAAGCGGCGCGGAAGCCTTGCTCGGGCACACGGTCTTCACGCTCCACCCGCACCAGAATTTCTTCAACATACCGGCGAACGCCGCCATGGTACTGCCGGACAATCTGCCGCCGCAACGCGCGGTACTTGCCGCAAATATGGAGACCGCACTCAACGCGGTCTGGGACGCGGCGCCGGGGCCTGGCGACCGTATCGCCATCGTCGGGGCCGGCGTGGTCGGCTCTCTGGTTGCGTATTTGTGCGGACGGCTTCCCGGCGCGGAGGTCACGCTCGTCGATATCAACCCGGCGCGCGCGGAATTGGCGCAAGCCCTTGGGGTTGGCTTTGCAAGGCCTGAAACCGCAAACGGCGACTGCGACCTCGTGGTTCACGCCAGCGGCAATATGGCCGGGCTCGGCACGGCGCTCAGGCTCGCCGGCAACGAGGCAACCGTGCTTGAAATGAGCTGGTATGGCGACGCGCAGGTGACCGCCCCGCTCGGCGGCGCCTTCCATAGCCGCCGGCTGCGGCTGATATCGAGCCAGGTCGGACAGATCGCGCCGTCGCACCGGCCGCGCTGGAGCCACCGGCGCCGGCTCGCCGCAGCGCTTAACCTGCTGACCGATGCACGTCTCGACGCACTGCTGGCACCGCCGGTTTTGTTTCAGGATCTGGCCCGGCGGCTTCCCGATATTCTTGACGCCAGGAATGGCATATTGTGCCAGCCCATTGCTTACCCCTAAGGAGGTCCCTTGTTCGCCGTTGAAGTTCGCGATCACATCATGGTCGCCCATTCGTTCCGCGGCGCCGTGTTCGGCCCCGCGCAGGCACTGCACGGCGCGACGTTCGTCATCGACGCGGCCTTCATCGCCGAGACGCTCGATGATAACGGTATCGTCATCGACATCGGCCGCGCTCATGATGCGCTCAAGGCGGTGGTAGCGGCGCTGAACTATCGCAACCTCGACGAGGTGCCTGAATTCAAGGGCCGCAATACCACGACCGAATTTCTCACCAAGCATATTTTCGATCAACTGGCCAAGGGCGCCCGCGCCGGCGAATTCGGCCGCGATGGTCGCGAGCTCAAGGCGATACGCGTCACGCTTTCCGAATCGCATGTCGCGCGCGCCTGGTACGAGGCCGATTTGTGGTGAAGCGTTTCGCGTTCGCCGTGCCCGGCGATCTTGCGACCCCGACCGGCGGCTATGCCTATGACCGGCGCATGATTGTCGAACTCGGCGATCTCGGCTGGCAGGTCGACCTGCTCGACCTCGGCGAAGGCTTCCCTTGGCCCAGCGAAGCGACCCGCACGGCCGCGCTGACGCAACTGCTCTCGATGCCCGCTGGCCGTGCCATCGTCGTCGATGGCCTTGCGCTCGGCGCTTTGCCGGACGCCGCGTCGCAACTTCGCGGTCGCAATCCGCTGCTGGCCCTGGTGCATCATCCGCTTGCGCTGGAAGCGGGACTTTCGGACAAGCAGGCCGATGCACTACGCGGGAGCGAACGAACCGCACTTTCATCCGTGCAAGGCGTCGTCGTCACCAGCGCAGCCACGGCACGGCTGGTCGCTGCCGATTACGGCGTGCCAGCGGAGCGCATTGCGGTGGCGAGGCCAGGCAGCGATCCGGCACCGTTGGCGCAGGGCAGCCGGGACGGTGTCGTGCGGCTGCTGTCGGTCGGCGCCGTGGTGCCGCGCAAGGGTTTTGACGTGCTGATTGCTGCGCTGGCGACGCTCACCGACTTGCCATGGCTGCTGTCGATTGCCGGCGACCGCACGCGCGATCGCGATGCCGCGGCAAGGCTTGATGCCGATATCGCAGGTCACGCACTGGAAAAACGCGTTGCCGTGCTCGGCGCGGTGTCGCCGCAGCATCTGGCAAAGCTTTATGCCCAAGCCGACGCGTTCGTGCTTGCCTCTCATTTCGAAGGTTACGGCATGGCCTATGCCGAGGCCCTCGCGCATGGCCTGCCGGTGATCGGCACCCACGGCGGCGCCATTCCGGACACGGTGCCGCCGGAAGCCGGCGTGCTGGTCCCGCCCGGCGATATTGCTTCCTTGTCAGCGGCTCTGCGCCGCCTCATCGGCGATAAGGAGTTGCGGCGGCGCCTGTCGAGCGGCGCGCGCGCGGCTGCGCTGCAGCTACCGACCTGGAGGCAATCCGCGGAAATCTTCGCGCGCGCGCTGGAGAGGCTTGCATGAGCGGCTTTTCCACAGACTGGCTGACACTGCGCGAGCCTTACGATCTGCGTTCGCGCAATGCGATGGTTCTCGACGCTGTCGCTGCCCATCTCGAGCCAGATTTCTCGGTGCAGATCGTCGATCTCGCCTGCGGCACCGGCTCGACCTCGCGCGCGCTGGGCCCGCTTCTGCCGGTGCGACAGAACTGGAGGATGATCGACAATGATCTCGGCCTGCTGGCGCGCGCCAGGGCCACGCCGGTGGCCGGGGATACCGCCATCAACGTCATCCCGCTCGATCTCAACCGCGATCTCGAAGCCGCACTCGACGGGGCGGTCGATTTGGTGGCGGCCTCCGCCTTGCTCGATCTGGTTTCCGAACCATGGCTGGACCGGCTCGTGGTCGAGACCGTCGCGCGCTCGATCCCGCTTTACGCCGCGCTGAGCTATGACGGGCGCACGAAATTAACGCCACCCGATCCGTTCGACGCGGAGATCGCCGCCGCGGTGAACGCGCATCAGCGCACGGACAAAGGCTTCGGGCCGGCGCTAGGGCCGGCAGCGGCCGCCTTCGCCATCGCCCGCTTCGAAGCGCTCGGCTATTCGGTGGTGCAAGGCACCTCCGACTGGGTGATGGGACCGGACGATTTCGAGATCCAAACCGAAATACTGGCCGGATGGGCACACGCCGCGCACGACATGGGCGCGCTCTCGCGGGACGAGACAGCGGCGTGGCTTACGCGCCGCCGCGATTCCATTGCCGCCGGACGCTTTTCACTATCGGTAGGTCATGTTGACTTCTTCGCAATGCCGAGCGCCACACGCTGAGCTGACAGGTCGCAGTCGAACAGCACATCGTCGTCAATCTTGTGCACACGCACGGGCATGCGAGGCGCCTGATCGGCGCGGTCGAGCGATGGCAGGATAATGCCAGGCCCCCCGACACCCAGGATGATTGGCGCGACCATCACATGCAGCCGGTCGAGGCACCCAGCAGCAAGGAAACGGGATATCGTGTCGGCCCCACCTTCGATGAGCATGCGGCGCATACCGCAGCCAGCCAGCGCGGCGAGAATCGCTGAAGGGGCAAATTGCCCATCGATCGTGGGCAGAGTGACCACCTCGACGCCCGCCGGCGCCATGCAGCGCGTACGCTGCTCGGTGATCAGCAAACGGCGCACGCCATCGTCGGCAAACATCCTGGCGTCGGCGTCAAGCCGCCCCTTCGGATCGATAACGACGCGCGCCGGCTGAGGCCCCGAGACCCGCCGCACCGTCAATTGGGGATCGTCGGCGATGGCCGTGCCAACGCCTACGACGACGACGTCCACCAATGCCCGCAGCCTGTGCAGATGAACCAGTCCCGCCGGCCCATTGATGTATTTCGAATGGCCGGATTCTGTCGCGACCCGGCCGTCAAGCGACTGGCCGATCTGGCCGACAATCAAGCAATCGTCCACGGTGCCCTTGCGCAGAGGACCAAACACATCCGCCCAGCCCTGCGGGAGCGGCTGGTGTTCTCTACGGAATAAATTGCTAAAGTCTTCCCACGGATCGGGAGACGCAATCTTGCCCATGGGGAAATTGCTTATCGGCACGCAGAAATCAAATACCCTGTATGGTGGCCCCAACAACCCGAGTATGTGCCATCATGTCGCAAAAGTCATCTATTTGCGACCGGAAATGATATGGCCTGCGCCCGGAATGATCTTGGGCGCGCGGTGTTTTGCGGTCGCGGCAATAAGAATGGAAGTTTCGGAATGAATGAGGCGCAGACGGGCAGCAATTCGGCTTTATTTGGCAGTCGGAGACACACCAATGTCAGCCGGGGCCTTGGCGAATTCCACGCACGACGGCCTGTTATTATCATGGCGAGAGACGAGGCGATGCTTGCCTTGCCGGTGGAGGGTCTCGACAGGCTCCGACTTGCTGAATTCAGGGCACTCTGCGGGCCAGTTGAGCCGAAGCTCATCATCACCGAACGACGTGCGCTCGCCCTCGGCCTTGATGCGTCAACCCCGATGGCATTGCCGCTCCCAGCCGGCGCCGACGCGAATACGATCCTCGCTCTCGTTACCGCCGCAACAAACGATCGCAAGCCAGCGGCCAGGCCGGCAAGCCCGACCGCCACCGCTGCCATTCAACTTGTCAAGATATCGCAAAGCTTGCCGGCGGTGCTGGCGGCGAACGTTGTCGGCCACACCATCGCGTGCGAGGAAAGCATCGTCAGAGTTGAGGCAGATGCAGTGACCGATTTTGCCGATCACGCAACCCGCTCGCTGATCGTGGCGAGCGAAGCCTCGGTGCCGCTCAACTCCGGCACGCCCACCCGCTTTGTCGTGTTCCACGACGCCATCGGTGGCAGCCAGGTAGCCATCATCATAGGTG
>DAIMKK010000034.1:0-12579 GCA_036721745.1 Pseudolabrys sp.
TGTCGCGCATCGGTGCCCAGGCCAGGCGCGGCGGAATTAAGGACGGATTGAGCACGCAGCCGCCAAGCCGAGTTCGGCTAAATGTGCCCGAAAGGCATTGATCAACTGGGTGCGTTGGCGCATCAGCAATTGAGAGAACGTACTGGTCAACACGCTTGGTAGCATCCAAATTTAGACCACTTCATCCGGACATTGCGCGGGTCGGTAGTCTAATCTTGTAGCCCCAGAGGCCTATTTCGCGAACAAAGTGAGATTTGCTCGGGCTACAAATCGGAAATTCTCACCTGATTTCATGGCGGTCCTGGCCGAGCAACTGCCTCATTCCCAGAATGAGACGCCGACCAAAAAAACAAGTTGATTTTATTAGTACCAGGGAGCGCTAATCCTATGGAACGCACCGGAAACAAGTGCATGACTTTTACAGGAGTTTAAAACGGTGCAAGAATCCGTTCGTGATGTACCTTTCACAAGTACAGGCGATCGCGTTTGAATTAATAGCCCGACCATGGTGACGGCACTCAACTCGATGGAGCGCGTCCGATACCCTTCGGCTTGAGCTTGCTCAGTGGACGCGGGAGCTAAACTATCTCAATAGATCAGATCATTATCATCCTTTTAGGCGCGTTGGCTGGCGGCCTCGTAAATGGACTTACAGGGTTCGGGACGGGCATCACGGCGATGGGCCTGTGGCTTTACACGATTTCACCGCCCGTAGCGGCGTCCCTTGTGATTATTTGCTCTGTGGTGTCACAACTTCAGACGCTGCCGCTGATCTGGCATGAAATCGAATGGAAGCGTTTGTTGCCATTCGCTATCCCCGGACTTATCGGCGTTCCGATGGGTACAATGCTCCTGTCGCAGATCGATCCGAGAACGTTCAAGATCGGCGTCGGACTCTTTCTAATCTCCTATGCAACTTACGCCTTAGCTCGCAAGGTGCAGTTGAGCGTCACATGTGGTGGACGAGTTGCGGACGGCGCGGTGGGCTTTGGCGGCGGCGCGTGCTCGGCGGGCTGGCTGGGTTCTCCGGGGTGCTTCTAATCGTATGGACGGATATTCGCGGCTATACGAAAGAATATCGGCGAAGCGTCCTACAAACATTCAACTTATCGATACTCACGACTGCACTCATCTCTCATGCATATTCTGGCCTCCTAACGCAGCAAGTAGGATTGGCGACCATTGCGGCATTACCCGGAACCGTCTGCGGCGCGTGGCTTGGATCGGTCGCTTACAAGCGTCTCGGTGACCGCGGGTTTCAGCAGGCCGTTATGGCGTTCCTTTTCTTGTCAGGTGTCATGCTGATCTGGACAAGTTGGTGAGTTCGGCAATGGGCCTCGGCTTTTTTCTGCCGCTCGGATTTCGCGCCGAATTCCAGTGAGCTGGAAAGCGTCCTTCTTATGCTTCACTTGCTAGTGATTACCAAAAGGAGATATCTTGGTAGAAATTTGACGCTCTACTATCCCGAACTCTACTACAAGCGTGGCCTAGGCCCCGATTGTGATAGAAAAGTAGAAACTTCCAGCGTGCGAAATCGTTCGCGCCAAAGAATTCACCAACAATTATTTGGTGCCGACGCGGAGACGCAAAATGTACCGGTCACAAAAGATTTGCCGCCTGGCTCAAAATGAACAGCTTTGTAGTCCTTGTGGAAGGCATATTAGGCACGTCGATCATTTATTATAGTTTGCGACAAAATGAGGCCGTTAAGCTTCGGACAATTTGTAGCGCCGGCCTATTGGTTATCTGCATTTGACAGGTACAGGCACGTTTTCCCGATCGCGACTGGATGTGAGTTCTGTGCATACACACATGGACAAGCCGAGCGCGATTTGCCCGTCAATCTAAACAATCCGAATGAATGGCCGCTCGATGCTCGGGTCGATCTCGACCGTGGCACCGTTTGGGATGACGCTCGTGATATCGACCTCAAAACCCGAGATCATTGTGAAGTCAGCAAGCGCCGCACCCTGCACCATGATCGGATTGACCGTGTTGAGTACCAGCGCCGCCGGTACGACACCGCGCCCTTTCATTTCGTGCAGCATCCAGGCGGTTGCGACCCCACCTTTGGCAGCATCCAGAACCAGCACGCGCCCTACATAGCTTTCGCCGGCAAGCTTGTGTTGCGGGCGCGAGAAAACGCCGCGGATGCGATCGAGATCATAGCGCGCCGAGAACCCGTCCTTGGCGACGAGCGCTTGCGCCTCCACTTTGGATCCCATGCCGGCGCTCGCATAATAAATCCGTTCGTTCATGAAATAACATTGCCCCCCGCGCAGGCGACGTCGACGCAGCTACCCATCGACATCAGTACCGGTCGATAACCGTAGCCGCCAAGAATGTTAGTCAACTTGGCCGAATTAGTTGCGAGCGCCTTCCAGCCATTCGCTTCCGCCATTTCGCGCGCATAGCTTTGATAGAAGCACATGCCGGCGAGCACGGTGCCGCCGGCACGCTCGATCCGATCGCTCAAGCCCATGCGGTCGGCATCCGGCTTTACCTGCGGGCTGGTGACCGCGAGCAGGGGAATGCTTGCTCGCCGGCCATCGAGCAGGTTGGCCAATTGCTGCATTTCGACCAGGCTGAGCTGAGGCGCCGAGAATACCACGAGATCGACCTTATCAATGGCGGCCGCGTAGGTCGCGATGAAGGCGCGAACGTCGACCTCGCCGACCGCATGGCAATCCAAATCACGGCCAGTCGGCATGATGTCGTCGAGCCGGTACGCCTCGGGCGTGATTCCGGCCATGTGAAACAGCGCGACCGAACCATAGCTCGCGAGCGCGGCGCCGAAATGCTTCATCTCGTCGGAGGTCGGAACGCGGTCGATTCCGGTTAGCGCCGGCACGCGCCAGTAGCCGCCGGCGAGACGGCCGACGATGCCGCCAAGCGCCCCCCACTCGTTAAGCTCGCGCGGGGTCCACGCGACATCGACCACGAGGTTGGCTTGCCGCCGCTCGTCGAGATGGTAGCCATAGCGCGGCGTGCGCCCGGTCAAGCCCGCGCTCAGAGCCGAAGGCCCGCCTTCGAAATTGGAGCGAGCGCCACAGACGCTGTTGGAATAGATCACGACGCCGGTGTCGCCGTAGGCGCAGTGCTCGCCGCGCACCGGCGGCATAATGGTCTGATAATTGATACAGGTGTCGGTCATCAAGACCCCGAGCGTCTCAAACGCCGCGATCGTGCGGCGCTCGAGATCGAGCATCCAGGACTGCTGGCGCAGCCGCGCGGCGGCGGCAAAGTCGGTGCCGCGAGGGTCGGTGATGGTCGGAATCCGCACACGCCGCTGATCGGCAGGAAGTTTGGCGAGCCGTTCAAGCCATTCGACACCGGCAACGCCCAGCGACTCGGTGTCGGCCATGATGTGGGCTTGGTTTACCGGGACGAAGTCCTTCGCACCGAGATACCGGCCCACTTTGATCTGATGATCGATCGCCCACTGCAACGCCGGCCCAAGGTCACCGGTGTGCATGGCCGCTTCTTCCTGGGTAAGCTGCATCCTACTTGCTTGCAGCTGTCGACGCGTTGAGCAGCGGCGTCCATTTATCGACTTCCGAGCTCACGAGCTGACCGAGATATTGCGGGGTACGCTGATCGGCCGGCGGCAGATCGGCGCCGATTTGTTTGCACCGCGCGATCAAGGACGGATCGTGCATGGCCTTGTCCACCGCGGCGTTGAGCCGGTCGATGATCGCCTTGGGGGTGCCTTTCGGCGCGAACAGGGCGGACCAAGCAGTCGTTTGCAGATCCGGCATGCCGGCTTCGACCGAGGTCGGCACGTTCGGAATCGACGGGGCGCGCGTCGTCGCGGTGACCGCGAGCGGGATGACCCTGCCGGCCAGAATCTGCGGCGTCGAGGTCACGACCTGATCGAACAGAATGTCGACCTGCCCGGCGAGCAATCCGTTCATTGCTTCGGACAGCCCGCGATAAGGCACGTGCTGAATCTGCGCGCCGGTGAGATGGACGTAGAGCAAGTAGGTCAAATGCGAGATCGAGCCGATGCCCGCGCTGCCGCTAGTCAACGAATGCGTCTTAGCATATTCCGCGAATTCCTTGAGCGTCTTGGCGGGAAAGCCGGGCCGCAAATCAAGAACCATCGGCGTGGAAGCGACGAGCATGATCGGCTCGAAATCCTTGCGCGGGTCGTAGGCCAGATTCTTGTACAGCCCCACTGCGGCGGCGTGCGTACCTAGATTGCCCATCACCAGCGTGTATCCGTCCGGCGCCGCCCGAGCCACCCGCGCCGCGCCGATCGAGCCGCCGGCGCCGGTGACGTCTTCGATGACGATCGGCTGACCCAGCGTCTGGCTCAGCGACTGACCGAACAGGCGCGCCAGAATGTCGGTTGGTCCGCCGGCCGCAAAGGGAACCACCACTGTGATTGGTCGCGTCGGATAATCCTCCGCCGATGAAATTCCGGCGTGTGTGAACGCCGCAACCGCAATCAACGGCATCAGAACCAAACGTGAACTCAACGCCGCTGCGCCCAGCCACCTTCTCATCGATTCCTCCCATTTTTGCGCGGTCAGAACTTCATTTTTTCTTTGGTCTTAATCCGCGCGATCAACCTACGTTGCGAGGTTTCCGAAATCAATGCGCGCGCAGTCTCGACTCATGGGAAAGCAGCGCGCCGGAGCACCGGCGTTTCGCGCATACGCCGATAGCGGCGGCTACCCTGCGCCTCACTGATCGGTCTTTATCCCGAGCTGTTTCACTAACGTCCCGTACTTTTCATAGTCGCTGTGTACGAGAGCGGTGAACTTGGCCGCAGATCCACCGACGGGCTCCTGCGCCGATTTCAGCAGGTTGTCGCGCACCGACTTCTCCTCGAGCGCCTTGCCGATTTCAGTATTAAGTTTGGCGACGATCGCCGGCGGCGTGCCAGTCGGAACGAAGACGCCGAGCCACTGGTCAAGCACGAGTCCCTTGACGCCTGCTTCCTGATAGGTGGGCACGTCCGGCAGGCTCGGCGAGCGCGCCTCCGTGCTCTGCGCGAGGATGCGAACCGTGCCGGCTTTGTAATGCGGCACCAATGGCGTCGATCCGAGCGAAGCCACCTTGATATGGCCGGCAATGAGATCGTTGATCGCCTGTCCGCCACCGCGGTAGGGCACGTGCTGCATCTTGATGCCGGCAAGCTTGGCAAACCATTCTGCGACGATCTGCTGCTGCGAGCCGACCCCGGACGTCGCGAAGCCCATCCCTGGCTCGCGTTTGGCCAAGGCGATGAATTCCGCCAGCGTGCTCACTCCCAATGAGGGATGCACCGCCAGCACGACCGGTTGGCGCGAAATTTCGATCACCGGCACGAGAGCCTTCATCGGGTCAAGGTTCATCTTGAAGATGTGCGGCGCGCTCGACACGAAGTCCGGCGCGACCAGGATTGTGTAGCCGTCCGGTGCGCTCTGTTCGGCGGCTTCGACCCCAATGACGCCTCCGGCTCCGGATTTGTTCTCGACCACAGTCTGTTGGCCCAAGGACCGGCCGAGGTAATCGCCGATCAAGCGTGCGGCGATGTCGGTCGAGCCGCCAGGCGGATATGGCACGATGACGCGTATTGGTCGCGTCGGCCAATCTTGAGCGCGTGCGGTCAAGGGGAGAATGATCAGCAGAGCGAGCAACGCACGAAGTGTTGCCATCACAGGGGACTCCTGCTTCAAACCCGGAGGTGAACATCCTATCGGCCGACGCCCTTTGCGCCTAGCCTGCTATCCGCAAACAAGGTTGCACATGCCTTATTCGACTTATCTTCCCGAGCATATGGGCTCGGTCAAGCTCACACCCGCGGGGCCTTTCGTCGCCGGGTCTTATGCGGAGCTCATGTTGAGCTACGTAGCGGGAACCTTTGGCATCGACGACACAGGAATGCTCAAGGTCTCCTGGCGCACGACCTCGGACATGAGCAAGCCGCAGTTTACCGATCCCAAGGCCGCGAACTTCACCACGGTCGAAGCCAGCAACGGCGCCAAGCTCGAAATCTGGTTCGATCGTCTCAACATCAGGCCATGGGCGAATACCATCCTCATCCGCGTTGGCCGCGGCTATCTGCGCAAGGGCGACACGATCACCCTGCGGATGGGCGATCGCCGCCAGGGTTCGCCGGGCTACCGGCTCCAGACCAATTGCGAGAACAAAGTCGCGCTTAGGACCAGCGTCGATGCCTTTGCGGCTTACGAGTTCACCGAGCTGCCGGATCAGCCGTGTTTCGATCTGATCGCGGGACCCGCGGCCGGCTGGAAAGCGATCTGGCCCTCGCTCGCGATCGTCGGCCAGCCGTTTCGTCTCGCTTTGATCGCTGAAGACATGTGGGGTAATCCGACGGGCGAGGTGCGGGCGCGGCTGACGCTGAGAGCATCTCGCCCGCTTCGCGGCCTGCCGGACATCGTCGATATTAAGCCGGACACGGCGCCGTACGTGATAGACGGCATCACCGCAGTGGCGCCAGGCGATGTTGAACTGAACGTGACGGACGAGAGTGGCCACAACCTAGCGCGGGCCAATCCCTTGCGGGTCGTGAACGAACCGCCGGCTTTGCGCCGCTACTGGGCCGACCTGCACGGCCAAAGCGGCGAAACCATCGGCATGGGCACGGCCGAGGAGTATTTCCACTACGCGCGCGACAAGGCTTTTGTCGACATCATCGGACATCAGGGCAACGATTTCCAAATCACCGACACGTTTTGGCGCGAGCTGAACAAGTTAACCGCCAAGTTCGATGAGCCAGGGCGGTTTGTCTGCATTCCCGGCTACGAATGGTCGGGCAACACCGGAATGGGCGGCGACCGCAATATCTTCTATCGCCGCGAAGGCCGCCCGATCCGTCGCTCGTCGCACATTCTCGTTGAGGGACAAACCTCAACACCTGCGCTCTACACCGCGCGCGAACTATTCGAAGCCATCAAGGACGAGGACGCGGCCGTCATCGCGCATGTCGGCGGGCGCTATGCGGACATCAAGATGGCGCATGACGGGCGCCTTGAGCGCACGGTCGAAGTCCATTCGAGTTGGGGCACTTTCGAATGGCTACTGCATGATGCGTTCGATATGGGATATCGGGTCGGCGTTGTCTGCCACAGCGACGATCACAAAGGCCGCCCCGGCGCGACGCGCCCCGGCGCATCGACGTTCGGCGCGATCGGCGGCCTCTCCTGCTACTTCATGCCGGCGCTAACGCGCGACGCAGTGTTCGAAGCACTGCGCCGGCGGCGTCACTATGGGACCACGGGGACACGCATCTTCATAGACCTGCGCGGCACGTTCTCCGAGCCGGTAATGCGGTTCGACGAAGACCCGCAGCTCGCGCAGGTCGACGGCGTTTCGACCCACGCGGCAATGATGGGCGATATCATTCGACCGGGCGCCAGCGCGATGCAGCTTGCGGCGGAGGTTATCGGCACCGCGTCGGTCGAGCGCGTCGATGTGCTGGAAGGCAAGAACGTGGTGCACACGGTTCGCCCGTTCACCGTCGCCGATCTCGGGCGCCGCGTGCGCGTTCTCTGGCAAGGCGCGGAATATCGCGGGCGCGGCCGCGAGACGTTATGGCAAGGCGGTTTGAGCGTCAGCGGCAACCGGATCGCGCGGTTTGCGCCGGTGAATTTCCTTAATCCGGAGCGCAAGGTGACCGAGACCATGCCGGGAACGGCGCTCTCCTGGAACTCGGTTACCACGGGAAATCTCGCGGGCATCGATCTCTGGCTCGAGGACGCCCAACGCGGCACATTGCAGGTGGAAACGAATATTGTGTCGGGGACGGTCGAGATGGCCTCGCTCAAGGACCAGACCGTGGCGTTTGATGGCGGCGGCCTTGGTCGCAGGGTATCGATCTATCGTTTGCCGGAGGCGGACTGGAGCCCGCGCGTCATCCTCGATCGTTCGATTGTCTTCAGCGGCGGCGCCGATCTGCCGGTCTATATTCGCGTGACACAGTGCGACGGCCATCAGGCCTGGACCAGCCCGATCTACCTGATCGCGTGAACGGCGGGTGAGCGGCCCTACAGTCGCTCACCGCTTCTTGCGCGGCATGCTTGGCTTTCGCACCAGGGCCATCAGTTCGTTGAACAGAACGTCGACCAGCTTTTGCTTGCGTGAGCTTGCGGGCTCCACGATGCCGAGCATGCGATAATGCGGTGTGGTACCGAAATTGATCCGCCGCACCTTGAAGAAAGCGTCACCCTCGATCTGCCGTTCCGGAACGATGGAAATGCCGTGGCCGTGATGCACCATGGCCTCGATCGCCTCAAGCCAGTCGAGCTGCATCGTCTCGCGTATTTCCAGCCGGGCTTGCTTGATGGCCGCGTCGATCACGCGGCCAACCGCGGCATTGGGGCTATAGCGGATGAATGAATACTTTTGCGCCAGTTGTTTCGGATTGTCCCCGTGCGCACCCGGAGGCGCGATAATGACAAGCCGCTCGCGCAGGAAAGGCCGCCAGCGAATGTCGCGCAGCGATGAATCATAGTCGGAAATGATCGCTGCATCGAGCGAACGGCTGCCGACCTGACGCAGCAGTTCTCCGGAGAAGCCGGAAACGATTTCGATATGCAGGTTGGGGTAGCGCTGACGGATGACCGTGAGCACGGTGGGGAGCAGGCCGGTGAGAATGCTACCGACCGCGCCCAGGCGAATGCGTCCTTCGATCGAATCGCTGAGTCTGAGGTCGCTATGAATGTCCTCGTAACCGGCGATCAGCGTGCGAGCCTTGGCGACGACGGAATGGCCCGCGTCGTTGAGCGCGGGCGGCCGCTTGCTGCGATCAAATAGCTCCACGTTCAGCTCGGCTTCGAGGCTCTTGATCTGGGTGCTGGCGGCCGACGGGCTCAAATTGAGGGCGCGGGCGGCGCCCGCAAACGAACCGCAGTCCGCGATAGCGACCAGCGTCCGGAGGGCTTGGAGGCTCATCGAGGAACGCCTAGCATATCTTCAAAAAACCTGCAGCAAAATTTCACATTCATGCGCTTTTTTCGGAGGCCCCTCCACGCTATGATATGCTAGTTTTCCGCAATTCTGACCGACGAGCAGGAGCCAATGAGCGACGTCATAACGGTTTCGATTTGGCGCGGCCGGAATGAGGGCCGCTACACGGACTACGAGGTCCCGCGCCACGACAGCCAAACCGTGCTCGACGTCGTGACCTACGTACAGCGCTATCTCGATCCGACCCTGTCTTATCGCTTCGCCTGCCGGGTTGGCGTCTGCGGTTCCTGCGCAATGACCGTCAATGGCCGGCCGCGCTGGACCTGCCGGACGCATGTCGAAAAGGTCGTCACTGATGGAAGGGTCGAGATCGGTCCGCTCGCCAATCTGCCGGTCGTGAAAGACCTGGCGACCGACATGACCCGGTTCTTCGAGAAATGGCAGCAGGCCAAAGGCGCCTTCACGCCTTCTAAGACCCGACACGATAGCGTAGCGCAAATCCTGCCGACCACCCCTGCCCGCATCGAGGTCGACAAGGCGATCGAATGCATCAACTGCGGCGTTTGCTTCGCGGTTTGCGATTCCGTCCGTTGGAACCCTGACTACATGGGCCCGGCCGCGCTTAACCGCGCCTGGACTCTCGTGAATGACGAGCGCGACGCGGGCAATGAAGTGCGGCGGGCGGCCGTTGCTGCCGCCGGCGGCTGCCATTCCTGCCACACGCATCAATCGTGCGAGCAGCACTGCCCGCAAGCCATTAATCCCACGGCTTCCATTGCCGGCCTCAAACGGCGCACGCTCAGTGCCTATTTGTCTGGAGCGTTGACGTGACGTTGCGACTATACCTACTGCAGCGGCTGACGGCGGCGCTGATGGTGCCGCTGATCGTCGGCCATCTAGCGACCATCATTTACGCAACACATCATGGCGTCTCGGCCGCCGAGATTCTCGAAAGAACGCGTGGCTCGCTCGGCTGGGCGCTTTTCTATGGCCTGTTCGTTCTACTTGCCGCCGTGCATGCCGCAATCGGCGTGCGCGGAGTCGCGGCGGACTGGTCGCGCTTGCGCGGCCGTGCGCTCGCTATACTGATGTGGGGCTTCGGTATGGCGCTGCTGTTGCTGGGCGCGCGCGCCGTATATGCGGTCGTTGCATCATGAGCGGCTTGCACCCACGTCTGCGAACTGCCGGGCATCGGCGCGATCGGTTCTGGGTCGCCGCCATGGTTCATCGCCTGTCCGGCGTATTGCTCGCATGCTTTCTGCCAGTCCATTTTCTGATCCTCGGGCTGGCCATCGAACGAACGTCGAATCTCGACGGCTTCCTGAAATGGACCGAACAGCCGGCGGTGAAGATTGCCGAGGCAGGATTGGTCTTCCTGCTCGCAGTGCATCTGCTTGGCGGTATCCGAGTGCTGCTGATCGAAAATCTCGCTTGGCGCCCGGCTCAGAAGCGTATGGTGATCGCGGTGATCGGCACCGCCGGAGTCGTGGCGATGTTGTTTTTTCTGCGCGCGTTATGAGGCGCCGCAATGATAGAGAAACGCGAAACCGATATTCTGATTCTTGGTGCCGGCGGCGCCGGACTGTTCGCAGCCCTGCACGCTCATCAAGCGAATGCCGATCTCGATATCACGATTGCGTCAAAGGGGCTGCTCGGCAAATCGGGCTGCACACGCATGGTGCAGGGCGGCTACAACGTAGCGCTGCACAAGGGCGACTCGGTCGAGCGCCACTTCATGGACACGATCGAGGGTGGCAAATGGCTGCCCAATCAGCAGCTCGCATGGACCTTGGTGACAAAGGCGGTCGAGCGGGTCCAGGAGCTCGAGAACGAGATTGGCTGCTTTTTCGATCGCAAGCCTGACGGCACGTTGCACGGCAAGGCTTTCGCCGGACAGACTTTTGATCGCACGGTGCACAAGGGTGACCTCACCGGCATCGAGATCATCAACCGCCTCATGGAGCAAGTGTGGGCGCGTTCCATCAAGCGGCTCGAAGAACATCGTGCACTGGCGCTCATTCCGGACGCCGCGGGCAACGCCGTCGCCGGCGTGCTGTTCCTCGACGTGCGTTCGGGTAAGTATTGTTACGTCGCGGCGAAGGCGGTCCTGCTGGCGACTGGCGGCGGACCGACCATGTACCGCTATCATACTCCGTCTGGCGATAAGAGCGTCGATGGCCTCGCCATGGCACTGCGGTTTGGCCTGCCACTACGCGACATGGAGATGGTGCAATTTCACCCGACCGGTGTGCTGGCGGGCCGCAACACGCGCATGACTGGTACCATCATCGAGGAAGGCCTGCGCGGTGTCGGAGGTTATCTGCTCAACGGCGCCAAAGAGCGTTTCATGTTCGCCTACGACGATCGCGGCGAACGTGCTACGCGGGACATCGTCTCGCGCTCGATGTTTTCTGAAATGCGGGCCGGGCGAACCACTCCGGAAGGCGGGCTTTACATTTCGATGGGTCATCTCGGGCCCGATAATGTGCGCCGCCAGTTCAAGGGCATGGTGGAACGTTGTGCCGACTGCGGATTTGATCTTGCAGGCGGACTCGTCGAGGTGGTGCCTACGGCGCATTATCTGATGGGCGGTGTCATCTGTAACGTCGACACGTCGACCGAGGTTCTCGGGCTTTATGTTGCCGGCGAGGATGCTGGTGGTACGCATGGCGCCAATCGGCTGGGCGGCAATGGCGTCGCCAATTCCACGGTATTTGGCGGCATCGCTGGCGAAACCATGGCAGCGGATATTGCCAAGGGCTTAGACCGGAGCAACGATGACCAGCAGGCTCTGCACGCCGAGATCGCCCGCGCTGAAATGCCGTTTGAGCGCAAGAGCGGCGATCTCAATCGATTGCGCGAGAGGTTACTCGATCTTATGTGGGAGGATGTGGGCATCATTCGTGACCAGACCGGCCTGCAACGGGCACTCGACTCGCTCGCGCAGATCGAGGGCGAATTGCTGACGACCGGCGTTGCCGATAACGACCGTGCCTTCAATCTCACTTGGTCGGACTGGCTCAACCTCCGCTCACAGATTGAGATATCGAAAGTGTTTGCGCATGCTGCATTGAAGCGCGAGAATTCCCGCGGCGCACATTTCCGCACGGATTTTGCGGACCCCGGCGACCTGGCAACCTCCCGTTTCACGGTCGTGCGCCAGCGGGACGGCCGGCTGGAGGTCTCGGACGCCCCGGTCGAGTTCACTATCATCAAACCAGGCCAGACCCTGCTCAACGGCCAAGAAGCAGCGGAGTGAAGCGATGATCCTACTCTCGACCTTGCAGCAAACGGCCGAAAAGCTGATGGCCACGGCGGCGATCGAAATCCCCGAAGATTATCTCGGCGGTCTGCGCCAGTGCGCCGACACCGAGAAAGGCGATCTGTCCGCTTTCGTCATTAAGGCCATGCTCGATAACTACGAAGCGGCCAAAGAGGATCGCCGGGCCATGTGCGGGGACACCGGCTGCCCGCGGTGGTATGCGAAGATCGGCAACGACGCGACGATCGAAGGAGGGCCGATCGCGCTTGAGGCGGCGCTCCGGCGCGCTACTGCGAATGCAACGGCAGACGTACCGCTCCGGCCAAATCGTGTGCATCCGCTCTGGCGCACAGATCACAATAATAACGTCGGCATCAACGCTCCCGAAATTGAATACT